>DAHY01000009.1:0-12704 GCA_002498605.1 Methanomassiliicoccaceae archaeon UBA404
CAGAGACTGGTCGGAAAAGAAACGGGAAGATCTCTTTCCGTCGGAGACAGGGTAAGAGCGAGAATCGTCAGCATAGATCTGAACGATAAAAATCCTCAGGACAGCAAGATAGGACTCACCATGCGTCAACCCGGTCTCGGAAAACTCCAGTGGATTGAGGAAGACTGCAGCAAGAAGGAGGCGGCCTGATGGCGGCTATACTTAAAGCATGCAAAGAATGCAACTTCATTTCCGAAGACGACACATGTCCCCGTTGCGGAGGCACCACAACCAAAGAATGGCAGGGGTACCTCGCGATACTGGATTACACAAAATCGGAAATTGCAGAACGTATGAGCATAAAAGCCAACGGCAGATATGCTCTCAAGGTCCGATGATTCGATGGAATTTCGGGACAGAATCCTTCCTGACGATAAACGGGAAGAATTCAAAAAACCGATCGGACGCGACTTCAAAGAAGAAGAAATAATCAAACTCGACAAAGGTTCAAAACTTATTACGGTCGGCGACGTGGTATCGCTGGTCGTCAGAAAACACGGCGTTGTGCCCTTCCTTTCCATCTACGACGGAATGACGGAAAGGCACGAAATGACGGAATTCTCTTCCATGGTTGAAGAAAACCGATGGGATGTGACCGAAGTCAGGAACCCTCCGAAGATGATAACCGCGGAGTTGATCGAGGCCGTGAAAAACGCTTTCGAAGGCAAAACACGCATAATAAAGGTGGAAGGGGAAGAAGATCTGGCAACCATTGCCTGCATTGTTCTGGCTCCTATCGGCACCCATATTGTGTACGGTTGGCCCGGAAAAGGAATGAAGCTCGTGACCACGGACGAACTTATTCGAAAAGAAGCAGAAATACTCATCAGTATGATGGAGGAGCTAGAATGAAGATAGAGATTAAAGAGCAGAAAAAGAACCCTCTTCTCAAAAGAGAAGAGGTCCGCTTCGAGGTTAACCACTCCGGCGAAGAAACTCCCAAAAGGAACGCAGTAGCCGAAGAAATCGCGAAGATGTTCAAAACGAAAAGAAACAGCGTCGTAATCGACGAACTCAAAGGAAGATACGGAATCGGACTGTCCGACGGATACGCAAAGGTATACGAAAGCAAAGAAGCCGCATTGGAATTCGAGAACGAACATCTGCTTGCCAGAAACGGAATAGCCAAAGAAGAGCCCGCTTCCGAAGCGGCCGAAGGATCTGAGGAATAAACATGGCAGCTAAAAAACCCGTAGAGAAAAAATCAATCAAGAAAAGTAACGCGTACAAGGTAGACGGAAACAAGGTGGAAAGAACCAAGCCCGTCTGTCCCAAGTGCGGCCCCGGTGTGTTCATGGCAGTTCACAAAGACAGAACAGCCTGCGGCAAGTGCGGTTACACCGAATTCACAAAGAAAGAGTAAAGGCATTTCTTCATTCGGCTCCCACCCTCTCAACGGGAGCCTCAGGATCTTCCTGAATTGCCCGCTCTTCTTTCAATTACTTTTTACAATCTACGTATTGGACCTGTAGTATAGTCTGGATAGAATCGTGGCTTCCGGAGCCTCTGACCCGGGTTCGAATCCCGGCAGGTCCGCTTATTCTCCCAACACCCGTATCAGTTTTTCAGGCATCCTATCGGTATTACGTGTACACCGTCCTCGCGCGTGTATGCATATTCGGTTCCGGTGATTACGGCAAGGAATGACGGAGCGCCCATGGTTTCACTTTCCACTTTATTCTTTATCTTCTTCAGATTTTCAGCCGCCTCATCAATCATCCCCGAACCCAATTTGGCTTCGACGGCACCCCATCGTCCGTCATGCAGATGAACAATGGCATCCGCTTCAAGACCATCGCTGTCACGGTAATGGAACACTTCGCCTCCGATAAATCGGGTGTATGCTCTGAGATCCCTGATGACCAAAGATTCAAACAACAGTCCGAATGTATGCGGGTCTGTTAAAAGATCATTTACTGACGCCCCAAGGAAATACGCTGCTATCGCAGGATCGGTGAAATGTCTGGTGTCGGACGTTCTGATGGTTGCCTTTGAACGCAGTTTCGGAGTCCAGGCAGGGAGGTCATCTATGACAAATATCGATCTCAAAGCATTTTCATAATCTCTCAGTGTGTTGATATGAATCGATATATTATTGCTGGCTATGTCAGCGAGTATTGTATTATCGGACACGGATGTGGATATATTGCGTGAGATAGACCGAAGAACCTGTCGCATTTTATGACAGTTTCTGTTGACGCCGTTTGATGTGAGTATATCAAATTTTACCATATTCTCACAATAACTTTTGATTTGTTTACATACAACCTTTCGACTTTTACCTATCGTCTTGGGCCATCCTCCGCGTACAACCAGTGCGGCCACATTTTCAATTGTAAGGCCGGATTGTCCTGAAATCTCCTTTTCAGAAAATAAATCGAATAAAGAAACGTTTCCGTTGGAATCACCTGATTCGAAAAGGCTCATCGTGGACATTTTCATCCTTCCGATTCTTCCGGTGCCCGAGTGTGCGATTTTCGATCTATCTGCTGTTGTGGATCCTGTAAGTATGTACAAGCCTTCCTCAGACAATCTGTCAACGCTATATCTAATTGCATCCCATAGCTCGGGCGCCATCTGACACTCGTCAATCAGGCGCGGTTTGTCTCCTTCCAGAAGTAATGACGGTTTAATAGCGATTATCTGTCGATATTCTTCCGCCTTGTCTGTGTCTTGCAGATATATTGCACTTTTTGCGATTTGTTCTGCAGTAGTGGTTTTTCCACACCACTTAGGACCTACGATAAGAACAGCACCGAACGCTTCCAATCCTCTTTTAAGTTCTGCATCGGCAAGTCTTGATCGGTAATATTTCATCACATTATCATCATATTTGTGATATTTAATTGTGGCATTTGTGGACAATCTGTTGTGGCATTTGTGGATACATAGGTTAAGAATTCAACATAGTTATTCCGAGGAACCTACGACACATTGTCTATTCGATACTCCCTGCATTTTCCGAATGATTTCTAATTCATTAGATTTGATTCATCATTCACAGCTTTATAACTAAATTTTTCAATCCAATTTTAAGAAAACGCTCCCCTCGTGGAAACTCGGAGCGTTCTAAAAGTTCTTTGTCTATAATCATATAAGTGTCTACAACAGCGTGTTTTATCAAAAGATCTTCAAATTTATCAAAATTATAAGGCCGGTACTCTAAAATATCGCCATTTTTCTTAATTGTCAATACGCCATCGAAACGGGCCATCCCGTCCCAGTATTCAGTAAGAGTCATACCCATTACGCAAGCTTTAAGAAATTTTTTAATTTTATACTCATAATAGGAGATGTGTGTTTTACCATAACCTAAGACATCGGATTCATGAAACATATCAGCATGTACTTTCAAATTTCCTATACCAGAGGTAAAATGATGTTTAACTATTTTTAAAAAAAGATCTGGAAATCTGCTATCTATCAATTCTAAATTTCCATGTGTTATTTCTGATACAACATCGTACGACCTAAAGCTGACGAAGCCGATATCTTTAGAATTTCGGACAATTGAAGAATCAGTGTAGTTATCAAATCCAAACTCATCAACAAGTTCATTAAAAAATTTTATGCCAGTGGAGTAAATATTTTCAACCGTCGCATCGGAATCGGTTGATGAAAATAGAGGCTCGCAATCAGATATAACTCTAAAGTTTTGTCTAATATTTACTCCTAGGCGGGGATCGTAAATTTCAATCAATAAAGAGTTCCTGTCCTTTTCATTTGAAACAATTTCTTCATAACACATAGCTCGCAACATTTCATTTATAAAGGGCGGCAGAGGAACGGCGTGTATCGATGACATATCGCCTAACGCGTCAAGAACGTTACAAATTTTATTTTCTGGAACCGAATTGATAATTGCTCCATTTTTAAAAACATCGATTTCTTTTTGATTTTCGTTTATGCTATATTCTATAATGCCGTTTATACTGTTGAAAATAAGTTTATTAACGTAGAGCCAGGCCGGCCCTACAGATTCAAAATTTTCATTTCCGCCGGAGACTTTCTTTTCCTTCAAGATCTTTAAGATTGTGTAAATCCTGTTTTTATGCCTCTCGTCAAGAATATTCATAATTATTCCTGATGGGTGTAAAGCCTGAATTAGATATTATCTTTACTAATTTACCGGTGCTGGCACTTCTTACCGGTAAACCGGTTCACTGTACATTTCTGACCGGTGGCCACATTCCGTTAATCCTGTAACCGGCACGGTTTGGGTCCATGGCATAACACTCCATCCCGGGAATAATCATTCTCACTACGGGGATCTCAATTTCCGGTCTTGTAAGGTTTACAGTAATGACTTTGTCAAATTCCGCGTCAACCAATTTCCCCAGAACGACTTCGATATCGTCCAAAACATAATCGGTGGATTCGTCTTCCAAATCGTTCAATTTGACTTTGCGATCCAAGTCGGAATACCAAAGACGGTTAATCCGTTTAATTTTCTCATAACCCATTTCTCTGGTGGTTTTGACAAGCTCCGCATTGACTTTGGCACCTTCTTTGTGGGTTGCCCGGCTCTGAGCCACTTCGGTTATCGCTCGGATTGCGGCTATCTCCGGATCCAAATGTGTTCCGACGCCTATCGTCAGCATTTCAGGATCCTTTGTTACAATGTCATCGGCGGCGGCGCCTATGGTGGTCACGCCAACATCCGACGTAATATCCTTGAGATGAATCTCAATGCCCTTCTCTCTGAATGATTCAATCATTCTTCCGGGAACCGAATCGGAATCCACGACAACATCGGCTTTGGCATACTGTCGGTCTTCGGCCAAAGACCAGGCGTCTCTCTCGATGACTTCGAAGGTTGCGTGAAGAATGGCCTCCTCCAACGTATTACCGGAAGCCAATCCGTTGGTGTTGTATCTGAACAACTGCAAATCTCCGTCCGGAACATAAGGATGAAATACGGCGCAGGCCGGAACCCAAATAGGTTCGCCTCTGAACATCTCCCATCCCATGTACCAGGCAATTTCCGCGCTTCGATAATAATGAACTTTGTCGAAAGGCAAAATCAAATCCGCCGGATCCACGGTAAATCCTGTTTCCATTGCCTGCTCGTACGTACCGTGCACGACTTCGTCGTAATCTCTCCGTTCGGCACTGTATCTTTCCATGGCTTCCATCACGGCGGAAGCTTTGGCCTGTTCGGGAGTGACGCCTTTGCCGTTGTGGCTGGAAACCGTTCCTTCGGCGGCACCCGGCCTGGAAATGGAATACACGGGAATGCCGATATTGTCCTTGACCGAGATATCCCTGGGATCTTCCAAACCGGCCGTTTTAAGCAACGGCATCGCACGTTTCAGTGTGTCTTCGGGAGAAACCACTCTTATGCCCCCTTCGCGGTCGTATTTCGGAGTTCTCGTCAGTACCAACGGTTTCATTGTTTACGCTGATGTCCTGACTTATTAAAATCTTTTACAACTCATTGTACAATGAATGATGATTAAATCACTTTATGTAATCGCTTTAACCGTTTCAAAATTTCAAAAATTTCTTCCTCATGTGATATTTTAAAAACTATATATTTCGGAATATTAGAAACTACTTGATGGATGAAGTTCAAAAGATTTTTTGGTGAAAAACCAAGCATTAATATTACACAATGCAAATCAAAAATTATAATCCCCGTAAAGAGTTAACGAGATCGATAAGTTTGTTTAAAAAGAGTATATAAACTAGCATATTTATTGAAATATATGGAGAATAAATCTCAGAAAGAAATAATAGAAAACAAAAAAAATGAAGCATCTGAAAAAGGAATGATTAAGGTTTATGAGAAGGGATATAACAACGTATCTCACAATTTCACTGAGCCTAAAAGAGGACAACTTGTAGAAGAGCCTCATCATGAAAAAATATCTCTGGAAGAAAAACCTAAAATAAAGAAATGAAACGGATTTGAGGCAATGTTTACTGATATAATTCCGTACATAACAATTGCAATAGCTTTGGCAACGTGGTATTATACACGCAAAGTAGTAATTCAGAACACAAATGCCATTGAAGAACAAAAGAAAGCTATTGAAGAGCATGAAAAATCTCGCATGGTGTTATTTTTTGCAAATATTCTTGGTTTACTTCAAACACATACTGTGAAGATGATAGAATAGAAAGAAATCGTGTCCGACTCAGACCAAGAATATGTAGATAAAAGTATGGATAGCTTATACCTGAATCCAATTGAATTGTTTGCATACTGTATCAATAATGGATTTATAAAAGATGATTGGGCAGAAGGGTTTTTCCTACCGATTTTTAGAGACAGAGAAAATCATATAATAAAAAAATATGACAACGGAGAATATCCCGAGATTGAGAAATTATTAAAAAATATGGAAAATCTGGCATAATGGAGAAACTTACCCAAATTAAGTACATGAATGTGCTTTAATATGAATATATCAAATCAAAGAAAGAAAATGACGCAATACCCAATCGGATATAGACTTCAAAAATATAATCGCCAAGAGATTCGTTTCATTTATATTATAATAATGGTCGTTGACAAAGCTAAAGATGCGGACGTTAAAAATTAAAACACCTCTAATCTGTAGTCTAGTCATGGTCGTAGAATTTAGGGTATGATAATGTACCACCATATGCAAGAAGAGTACAGTTTCATTGAAAAATAGGGCTATTTGAGACTGCCATTCTTTATTTTTGAAGAAAATACATATTTTTTAGACCATTCATAAAAATTATAAACGGTAACAACGCAATTTCTTCACTTATAAGGGGACAAATCCTTAATCTACCAGTATATACGAGATTATGGAACTCAGAGTTGACGAAGAACGCATTCTCAACGGCGAAGAAGGCGAAAGCCGTCAGAAAGCGATGGAACTTCTAGTGGCTCTCGGCAAGGTTTACGGAGCCGAGAATCTTATCGGCATAACTTCCGCTCACCTGTCCGGGGCGTCTTACAAAACCATCGGGGAAGGCGGACTGAAGTATCTTACGGATCAGGTCGAAGGCGGTGCCAAAGTAACCGTTCCTTCGACATTGAATCCCGTCGGGATGGATCTCGGAAGATGGAAAGAGATGCACATTACCGAACACTTTGCCATGAAGCAGAGAAAGATTGTGGAACTCTATGGGAAAATGAATGTTATGACTACCTGTACCTGCACTCCGTACGTCGGACCCAACATACCCAAATTCGGCGACCACGTCGCATGGTCCGAATCTTCCGCATTGTCTTTTGTCAATTCGTTCATAGGTGCCAGAACAAACAGGGAAGGCGGCCCGGGAGCGCTTGCGGCCGCAATTATCGGCAAAACCGCAAACTACGGACTGCATCTCGAAGAGAACAGAGTTCCTTCTGTTTTGATTGATGCGGACATAGACGGTTCTGTGTTCAGTTATTCATTGCTGGGTCAGGCAGTGGGAAGCAGAGTCGGAAAACGCATTCCTTATTTCAGAGGCCTTCCAAAAGACACGGGAACCGAGGAAGCCAAGTCTCTGTCCGCCGCCATGGCCGCGTCCGGTGCCGTTGCATTATGGCATGCCGAAGGCGTGACTCCGGAAGCCAAAAATTACGATGTTTCGGATTTGGAAGTCATCCATATCGGAGAAAAAGAACTGAAAGATGCTTACGGGCAATTGAACACAACCGAGGATATTCAATTAATCGCTCTCGGATGTCCTCATCTCACCGAAAAAGAAATTCATGAAATCGCGGCAATGCTGAAAGGAAAGAAAAAGAGACCCGGCACTGCCGAAATATGGTTCTGCACTTCCGCCGCAATAAGGGAAAAGTGTGCCAAGGATGTTAAAATTCTTGAAGAATTCGGACCCGTTCTTGCCGATACGTGTATGGTGGTCGCGCCCATCGAAGGAACATTCTCCCGCACCGGTACAAATTCCGCAAAAGCAGGAAATTATCTTCCCACGTTATGTTCTCAACGGGTCATGTGCAAAGACATCGCTCAGCTGATGGAGGCGGTATATTGATTATTCAGGGACGTTCGATATCTTCCGGAAAAGCTTCCGGCAAAGTTCTGAAGCTGGAAGAATCCTTCGGATTCCTCGGAGGGGTGGAAGGCTCCACCGGAGAATTGGATTCCGGACAGGGAAACATAACCGGCAGAGTATTCGTGTTTCCGGCCGGCAAAGGAAGCACGGTCGGTTCTTACGTAATGTACGATTTGGCGGTTCACGGCAAAGCTCCCGCCGCCGTCATAAACAGGGAAGCGGAAACCATAGTCACGACCGGCGCGGTCATTTCTTCGATTCCCATGGTCGACCAGATCGATATTTCGTTAATCAAAGACGGCGACGAAATCACTGTAGACGGCGATGCCGGTACGATAGAAATCGCCAATGTAAAAATGATAGAATCGGTTTCTTCGGTTATCTTCGTTGACGGCAGGGTATTGATGCTTCAACGTCCGGAGACCGCCCGGTCCTTCCCCGGGGTATGGTCTCTCGTCGCTGGCAAAATAGAAGCCGGCGAAAGTCCCGATGAAGCCGCCAAACGTGAAATAATGGAAGAGACCGGAATTGCCGTCGGAAATCCCGACAGGGCTCTCGATCCGATATTTGTGCGCGAGAACAACCGGATATGGAAAGTTTATCCGATGCTCTACCGTCTTTCATCCGCTGAGCCCAGGCTGAACCACGAGAATCTGGGATACGAGTGGGTCGACCCGAAGGACCTGCCTTCGAAGAAGACCGTTACGTACACATACGAAGCGATTATGGCCTTGTTGGAATAAGTCACTCGACGGAGGAAATCCCTATTGTGATTTCCTCCCCGGTGACGTCCCAGGTCTTTACTTCATCCCCGCCGGGACTGTCAGTGAAAGTAAGCACATTGGCTCTGACTTCTCCGGCGATGTGATTCTTCCACGAATCAAGCAAATCCACCAGACGGGAGTCCGCTTTAACGTCGCAGTTTATGAACTGTTCAACGTTGAGCTTCATGTCTTTGCGCATCTGCTGTATTCTGCGGATTAACTCTCTGGCATATCCTTCGGATTCGATTTCGGGAGTCATCGAGAAGTCGATGAACAGTTCGCCGCCGTCGAAAGATGCGGCGACAACCTCCCCTTCGGGTTCCTCGTTATCACCAAGATAGACGATGTTCTTTACGTTGGCCTGCTGAGCCAGCACCTCATTGAATATCTTAATCGAATCATTGGTTCCTTTCTCTTCCCCCCTTACGGAGATTCTGAGCAAAGGCCATCTGAGTTTACTGCCGACTTTTGCTCTTTCGGAAGCGATAAGATCCACGATATCGCGAACCATGGACATGCTGTGTTCCAAATCCTTGTTTATCAGGGATTCGTTGCAAACCGGCCAGTCTTCCATGTGCACGGACATCAGCGTCCCTCCCATGTGAAGGTATACTTCTTCGGCAAGATGAGGGGCAACCGGCGCAAGAGCCAGAGCCGTTTTCATTATGGCGTAATGCAAAGTGAAGTACGAAGCATTCTTGTCTTTGACGGAATCTTCGTCTTCTGTCCAGGTCCGGTCTCTGACGAGACGGACATACCATCTGGAAAGGTCTTCCATTATGTAGTCTTCCAGGGTTCTGGCTAATCTGTGCAGTTCTCTTGATTCAAGGAACTTCGTTGCTTCGAGAATCATGTTTTCGGTACGGGAAATCATCCACATGTCCTCTTCTCTGAGGTTTTTGCGCACAGACTCCAAAGTGAATTCTTCCGGATTGTATTCATCAAGACTCATGTAAGTCGAAGCGAAATTAATCACGTTCCAGTAAGTGTTCAGAACCTTTCTGGCGTTCCTGGGTCCGTCGTTCTGGAAAGACGTATCCTCCCAGGGCGCGTTGGACTTAATCAGATACAATCTGAGAGAATCCGCCCCGACCTGTTTTATGATTTCCAAAGGTTCGATAACGTTCCCTTTGGATTTGGACATTTTCTGTCCTTTGGGATCGAGAACCCAGCCGTGCATCATGACTTCTCTGTACGGTGCTTTGTCAAAAGAAATCACGCTGGCACCCAACTGCGAATAAAACCATCCGCGGGTCTGATCGTGAGCTTCGACGATAAAGTCGGCCGGCCACCACCTGTCGAATTCCCTGTTGTCCGAAGGATAACCCAGCTGAGCCCAGGAGGCCACACCGGAATCGAACCAAACATCAAGAACGTCTTCGACGCGATGCATGTCTTTGCCGCAGGCGGGACATTCGAAAGTCACGTCATCGATCCAGGGACGGTGCGTGTCCATACCTTCGACGTATCCTTTGCCTTCTTTCAGTTCATTGTATGTCCCTATGACTTTCTGTTTGCCGCATTCGCATTCCCAGACGGGAAGCGGGATACCCCAGTATCTTTGTCTGGATATGCACCATTGTCTGGCACCTTCAATCCAGTTTCTCTGTCTCGAGTTTCCCGCCCATTCGGGAACCCAAACCGCTTTGCCGATTTCGTCCAGCATTTTGTCTTTCACGCCGGGAACGTCAAGGAACCACTGTCTGGTATCCCTGTATATAATCGGCGATTTGCATCTCCAGCAGTGACCGTAACGGTGCATCAGCCTGTCGAATTTGAACAGTCTGGCATTTTCTTCCAGATATTTTACGACATCATCGTTGACGCCGCGGACTTTCCGTCCGGCCATCATCGGGAAATCTTCGGTGAACCGACCGTCTTCCCCTACGGGGCAGAACGTTTTCATCCCGTATCTTTTTCCGGTTTCCCAGTCATCGGGACCGAATCCGGGTGCGGTGTGAACCAATCCGGTATTGTCGGCTTCAACGTAATCGGCGGTGACGACTTTGTACACCCACTCGTTCTTTTCCATATTGTCTCCGATTTCAAACGGAGGTATGTACGCAAGGCCTTCGAGTTCGGTTCCTTTCATCTTCTCGAGAACCTCGTGTTCGGTGTACCCGCCCTGTCCTTTGATGTATTCAATCTGGGACTCCGCAATGATGACGGTTTCGTTCTTTTCGTCATTGCTGAGTTTTACTTTAACGTAATCGTAATCGGGGTGGACCGCAACAGCCATGTTGGAAGGCAGTGTCCACGGGGTGGTGGTCCAAATCAGCAACGAACAGTCCTGACCGACCACGGGCATTCTGACGATTATCGAAGGGTCGCTCTCATCCCAGTATTCTATTTCCGCTTCGGCAAGAGCGGTTTCGCATCTGGGACACCACGTAACAACACGGGCGGCGTCAATCAATAATCCTTTTTCGGCGGCACGGGATATGGTCCACCATGCGGCTTCTATGAAATTCGGATTGATGGTTTCGTACGGTTTGTCCCAATCCATCCACACACCGAGCTGTTTGAACTCCTCGGTCATGTCAACCCTCAGATCCGAAGCGAATTTCAGACAGGTTTCGACAAACTTGTCGATACCAACGTCTTCTTCGATTTGTTTTTTGGAATGAACGCCTATTTTCTTTTCCACCTGAACTTCGATGGGAAGCCCGTGCATGTCAAAACCGGGTTGATCGCGGACGTTCAGTCCGTTCATTCTCCAGTACCGAATCATGATATCCTTGACAGTCTTGTTCATGGCTGTGCCAAGGTGAATTTTTCCGGTGGTGTAAGGAGGCCCGTCGCAGAAGTAAAAATCCTTTCCTGCGGCTCTTTGTTCTTTGGCCTTGCTGTAAACATCGTTCTCTTTCCAGAATGTCTGGATTTCCTTTTCTATTTCCGGTGCGTTATAATCACTACGGACCTGCTTTATCATCGCTTATCCTTCCCTGCCAAGTTTATCTTCCCGGCGGTACGCGTGGATACAAGCGCGTGTATATAAGAATCTCCCGAAATGGCAGACTTATATTCACAAATAAGCGTTACGGATGAAATTCAAAACCAGGAATCCAGAGTTTTCTGGCTCCTTTTGGCTTTGTTGGAAGTTCTGCTTTTTTCTATGCGGTCGAGAGCGGATTCTATCCTCACGGGGGAAAAATCGTAAGATTTCAGCATATCCATCACCGCGTCCCTGTCGACTTCTTCCACGGTAACGTCATAATCGTCGGTTGTGGATAGTTCTCCGAGGAAAATATCCCTTATTTCCTGGTATTCCGGAATCTCTTCGTCAATGTAAGACAGTACGGATTCCAAATCTCCGTGTTTCTTAATCAGACTCAATCCTCTCTTCGGACCTATGCCTCTTATTCCGGGATTGAAATCGGTGCCCATCAGAATAGCCATGTCCACCAATTGTTCTCTTGTGACGCCGAGCGAATCAAGGAAATCGGACAGGTGAATAATCTCGGTCTTCACTTCGCGGTACAGATCCCTCCCGGGTACTTTGCGTCTGCCGGTTATTGTAATGTTGCGCACCAGTATCGGGGCTCCGAACAGCAAAGAATCGAAATCCTGGGATGCGGAGGCCCAAACGTCTCCTTTTGTGCACATGTACGCGCACTGTCCTTCCCCGTCGCCGGGGGCCTGAACAATCGGAAGACCCAGATACTCTATCAGTTCTTTCGAAGACGAAGATATTTCCGGCGTCATCCGGGAAGTCTGCTGTGCTTTGGAATATGCTTTTTCCATATCCCCTTCTTCTATTGCTTCTTCCCACTCTTTTTCGGCCTTGTCCCTGCGATCTCTCCGTTCTTTGATTGTATCCGCTTTCAGTTCATGATAATCCCCGTCGAATACAAAGGCGGGTTCTATTCCCGCTTCTATCAGATTGGCGGTTCTGTACAATATCCCCGAAAGATG
>DAHY01000009.1:12948-88039 GCA_002498605.1 Methanomassiliicoccaceae archaeon UBA404
GTGTTGTAAGCGTCTATCGCAACGCTTTTTCCGTTCAGGTCGGAGAGTTCAACGTTCTCCGGTTCGGTAAGTCCTGCAAAATTGATTCCCATGAAACTCCTCACGGATCCGGGCCGAAACCCTGCCATAATTTTATTTCCGATGCCATGTCGTCAAGACTGAAGAGTGCGCTTCCCGCGGCCAGAACACCGGCTCCGGCATCAACGCATTTCTTTCCGGTGTCTCTGTTTATTCCTCCGTCCACGGATATCTCTAGTTTCGGATTGTGGGCGTCGGCCCATTCCCTTACGTATTTTATTTTATCCAAACCCGAAGGAATGAATTTCTGTCCTCCGAATCCGGGGTGGACGGTCATAATCAAAACCAAATCAAGTTTGTCCAGGAATTTATCCAATACATGAACGTCGGTTTCCGGATTGACGGACATTCCCGGACGCGCTCCCCCGTCGGTTATTTTCTTCAGGGTTTCTTCAACGTTGCCTTCGGCTTCGGGATGAACCGTAAGATAATCCGCACCCGCATTGATAAAATCATCAACGTAACGTTCGGGACGCTGTATCATCAGATGCACATCGAAAGGCAAATCCGTGCAGCCTCTTACGGCTTTGATTACCGACGGACCGATTGTAATATTCGGAACGAACATACCGTCCATAACATCAACATGAGTCCAATCCGCGCCCGATGATTCAAGTCTCCTGATTTCGTCCCCGAGGCGGGAAAAGTCGGCTGAAAGGATAGACGGCGATACCTTTGTCATCCTCCCCCAATAGGCAATATGTCAATATAATTTATCCGTTGCAAAAATGTGAACAAATATAACGAATCAAAGCGTTAGGAAAATTATGGTATCAGCCGAGAATACAGATAATGCCGAGGTCTGCCACGTCAAAGGTTGCAATGCCCCGGCCGAGAGATCGATAAACTACAAGAAAATCTCCGAAACCGACTTGCAGCTCAAGTCCGATTCGAACAGACAGGTCCATCTTTGCAAAGACCATTACCGCGAATTCAAAAAACAGACAAAGACGTCCAGAGGATTGGATCGTATATACTGATGTTAGAAGTTCTTTTTTTGGGCACAGGCGCGAGTACCCCTTCCAGGCAAAGCGGCCTGCCTTCCGTTGCAATACGAAAAGGGAAGGAAATCTGTCTCATGGATTGCGGAGAAGGTACGCAGAGACAGCTGATGGTGTCTCCTTTTTCATATATGAAAATCGATACGGTGCTGATATCCCACCTTCACGGAGATCATTTTCTGGGATTGCCTGGACTTTTGCTGACCATGGGAATTTCAGGCAGAAAAAAACCGATTACGGTTGTCGGCCCCGAAGGAATAAAAGAAATTCTGCTTCCCATACTTGAAGTATGCGGCGACGAATTGCCTTACGAACTGAAAATTCTTGAACCCTCCCACGGCGATGTTCTGGAAACGGAAGATGTGATTGTTTCCGTTTTCAAAACAGATCATACCGTTCCGTCCCTGGGTTTCGTTTTATCCGAAAAAGACAGGCTGAGAGCCAGTCCGTCAAAGATAGCCAAACTGGGGGTGAATTCGGAAGATGTCGACCGAATACTGAAAGGCGGGTCGGTAAACGGAGTAGTCGCGAAAGACATATCTTCCGGAACCGTGAAAGGACTCAAAATCGTCTATTCGGGGGATACGAAACCCTGCGAATCCCTGATTGACGCCGCAAAGGACGCGGATCTGCTGATACACGAATCCACGTTCAAATCGGATTTGAAAGGTCCTGCCGAAGAACACGGTCATTCCACTGCCGTGCAGGCGGCCGAAATCGCAAAAAAAAGCAATGTCCGATATCTTTGTCTGACCCACATAAGCAACCGTTACAGAAACCGTTCCGTTCTGAAGGAAGAAGCCTCCGCGGTATTTCCCAAGGTCATAGTTGCTCAGGATATGATGCGCATATCGGTCACCCGTGAAGAAATCAAATTAATTTGAGCAAATCCGTACTTGTGATTACGCTTACGATTTTGCCTTTTTTTGAGACGAGAACGGCATCGCTGTCATTCATCAGCAACGCAACGGTCGAAAGCAATGTTTTTCCGGAAACCACCGGGAACGATTCTCCCATTACGGTGCGAACCGGAGTATTCCTTAATTCATTCATACTCATTCCCTGTTCTATCAGGTTCAGAATGATTCTTTCGGATATGCTTCCCACCGGACGGTCTCCGTCCATAACCGGCAATTGTGAAAATCCCGTTTTTCTCATAAGTTCGGAAACAACCCGCAATCCGTCGTCGACATTTACGGTAATGGGGGAGTCCGAGGCAACATCCGCGGCCGTTCGGCCTATCTTGGAATATTTGCCTATTCTTTCAAGGGTTTCAAAAAGTTCCACAACGGTTTCGTAACTTGCTTTTGTGTTTCCCGTTTCTATTTTGGTTATGGTACTCTGGCTTATTCCGGATTCCAGGGCCAATTCGGACTGTGTCAGTCCCAATGCCGTTCTCATTTTTCTTATCTCGGATTCCGGCGGAAATCTCATATCCTTAGTACTGATTATTCGTATATGAATATTTCTTACAATCGAGTTTATAAACAATGAATTAATAAGTATATTCACAGCGGTCAGCTGGGAGGTTTTAGATTTGTCTAAGAATATTTACGTGGAAGGAATCGACGAACTCCCTGTCCCCGACAGGAAAGTCGAAATTGTTGAAAGAAAAGGTATCGGACACCCGGACAGCGTGGCCGACGGAATAGCGGAGACCGTAAGCAAAGAACTCTGCAAAATGTATATCAGGGAATTCGGACACGTGCTTCACCACAACACGGATGAAACGCAGATTGCCGCAGGAATGTCCGCCCCCAACTTCGGCGGCGGCACAATTATAGATCCCGTCTACATGCTTTTGGTCGGACGTGCCACCAACGAAATAGACGACGGCAAAAAAATCAAATCATTGCCCTGCAAACCCGTTGCGCTCAAAGCCGCAAGAGATTATCTTAAGGCAACATTCCCCAATCTCGACACCGACAGCGAAGTTGTGCTCGATGCAAGAATCGGATTGGGTTCCGACGATCTGACCGGAGTTTACAAGGCATCCGGATACATGGCAAACGACACCTCCTTCGGAGTGGGTTACGCTCCGTATTCCGTTACGGACAGACTTACCCTCGAATCCGAAGAATTCATCAACGGAGTTCTTAAGAAAAAGATGCCCGAAACCGGTCACGACGTAAAAGTCATGGCTTCCAGAGTAGACAAAGACGTAACTCTCACGGTTGCCTGTGCGATGGTGGACCGTTATCTTGACGATGTCGACGCATACAAATCTGCGGTTCAGCAGCTTACCGGCGAAGTTTATGACAACGCTCTTAAAATTATCGGAGACGAAGACGTAAACGTAAAAGTAGAAGTCAACACCGGAGACGATTACAGCCGTGATGTTTATTATCTGACCGTTACGGGTATGTCCCAGGAAATGGGCGACGACGGTTCTGTGGGCAGAGGCAACAGGTGCAACGGATTGATTACACCTTACAGGCCCATGTCAATGGAAGCAACTTCCGGAAAGAATCCCATAACCCACATCGGAAAGATATACAACATACTGTCGAACATAATCGCAAACGACATCTCCAAGGAAGTCGGACCCGAAGCCGAAATCCGCGTCAGACTGCTGTCCCAGATAGGCAAACCCATTCACGAACCGCTCAGCGCTTCGGTGCAGGTCCTCGCCCCGGAAGCAAGCAAGAACGTTCAGAAATGGAGATCCGACGCTGAGGCAATCACGGAAGATTGGCTTGACAACATTGATAAGGTCACAGAGCTTATAGCGGCAGGTAAAGTCAGAACATTCTGATTTTATTTCAGCGGTGATCCAAACATGAAGATAATCGACGAACCGAGATACGGACCTATGTTCAGGTTTAGCGATGCCAATGTGTATTGGACCCTGCATCTGCTTTCCGACGGTAGAAGAATCGGACGCAAGAGGCTGTCCGATATGGTCGGAATCGGTGAAGGAAGTATGCGCAGGATAATCGATACACTGCGCGAAATGGAACTGATATCAATCAAACAAACGGGAATTTCCATTACTGAAAAGGGTATTCGATATTTGGAAAGCATACCCATAAGAGTAATAGACCTTGACGTCGGCGATTCCGTCGCGGGCGAAGAGACCCAAAGTTTGATGGTACTCGGCGTATCCGATAAAGTACACAACGGCATGCAACAGAGGGACGCCGGCATAAAAGTCGGCGCAACGAGCTGTACCACCTTCGTAATACGGGACGGCATTCTTATGGTGCCCCCGGATTGGAACGTAGATATTGAAAAACCCGAGCTGGCCAGAAAAATCCGTGATGAATTGGGCATGTCCGAAAAAGATACCATAATCATCGGCGGAGGAGACACCAAAGCTCTGGCAGTGGAAGCCGCAGTGGCGGCTGCACTCGAAATTATCTGAGATTGTCTGATACAAACTATTTACTCAAACATCCTTATTCATTTATCATGAAACATCTTTTGAATTTTTCCGTATACGAAAACACGGACGTTCTGTCCGACGATAAGACCGGCAGCTTCGAGGATATAGGTTGCGACGGTGTTGAGTTATTGACGGGATACGGAGAAATTCCCGAATCCCATGTGGAATTGGCTTCTGCGGTTCATCTGCCGTACGCGGCGGATTGGTATTCGTCCTGGAACGAAGAAGAAGTTCCCGAATGCGATTATGACACGGCAAGGTTTCTGATGTACGGAACTTCAAGAGAAGATATCGTAAACAATCTGACGCAGGCAATATCCGTTGCTTCTTCCCTGAATCCGCCTTACGGGGTGCTTCACGCCGGAAGCGTCCGACTTTCGGATATAATGAAAAGACAGGATAATTCCGACGATAAAAGAATACTGAATTCTTTCTGTGAGATGGTAAACACGGTGGTTTCGGAATTCTCCGGCAACCGTCCTCCGTTCAGACTCGCTTTTGAAAATCTTTGGTGGCCCGGACTCAGAATGACGGAAGGATGGGAAATAAGTTATTTTGAAAAGAAAATGGAATTCGACGAATGGGGGATCTGTCTGGATACCGGCCATCTTCTGAACTGCATACCGGAGATATACTGCGAAGAAGACGCCGTCAATTCTTTAAGAACGGTGTTCGAAGATTACACCGACGACATAATAGAAAAAATATGCACTGTTCATCTGCATATGAGCACCTCCTCGGAATACCGTAACAGTTTCAGGGACAGAAGCATGGACGATGGGTTGACGGACGACTTTATGATAAAAGTCAACGAACACATAGGGAATATAGATCAGCACCGTCCTTTCAATACCCCCGGATGCAGGGAATTGGTGGAAATATTAAATCCAGACTACGTTACTCATGAGCTTAACAGTTCCTTTTCAGAAGACTCTCTGGAAGATTTCAGATTACAACGGGCGCATTTCGGCCGGAACTGACGAATGCTTAAATAATAGCTCTATCTTGCACATTCCAGAGGAAAGAAAATGGCACGTTTTGAAGAGGCTGAACGCAGACTTCTTAATAAGTCCGTATGCATGAGCTGCTCTGCTACAAACCCGCCCAAGGCAACCAGATGCCGTAAGTGCGGCGGCGGAAATCTCAGGCCTAAGGCTAAAGAGAGCAGGAAGCAGTGAGCTCGGAATCGGCCGTGCCATCAGCGGCCCGGTGTCGAGCCGCTCTTTTATTTTATACAGTCGTATGACTGTGAGGTAATCGGACCCGAAGAGATGATTTCATGGAAAATCCGGCAGACCGAATCAATCCTGCTGCTCCGAATAAGTCCGAAGCACTTATGTCTCTGAAAATCGGAGGTTTTCAAAACCGTTTATTCGGACACTCGGGTAAAACAGGAATATCAAACCTCTTACGTTTTATCGCGGAACATCATAATTCCGAAACACAATTTATTCCTGACGATCATGAAACCGTATCCCGCGTCTTCGGGATGACCGAAGTTTATGGACAAATTCATAAAAGACAACATACGTTCAGTTTTAATCTTCGGCAATCCGCGGTTACCGCAAAACAAAGACGATACGAATCGGACTTTGAAAAATGCGGTCGTTCCGTCACCGAAAACAAATGCATATTACATTCCAACCATTGAGGATTACAAATGAAAATAGAAAAAGTATGGGCAAGGGAAGTTCTGGACTCCAGAGGAAATCCCACTGTTGAAGCGGAAATAACTGTAAACGGCCATAAAGTAACGGCCATCGCTCCGTCGGGAGCTTCCACGGGCACCTGGGAAGCCCACGAACTGAGGGACGGAGGAAAGCGGTATTCCGGAAAAGGCGTACTGACCGCCGTAAACAACGTACGTACCGAAATAGCCGACCGCATAGTCGGTATGGATTCCACGGATCAGGCGGCCGTGGACAGGGCAATGATAGATCTTGACGGCACCCCCAACAAGAAACGGCTGGGCGCAAACGCAACCGTGGCGGTTTCGCTTGCCGTTGCCAAAGCCGGGGCCATGTCCCGTCAAATGTCGGTTTACGAACATATCGGAGAGAACCACGTTACGCTTCCCGTGCCGATGTTCAATATAATCAACGGAGGCATGCACGCGGGAGGAAACCTGAAAGTCCAGGAATTTATGATTGCACCCGCCGGACTGCCCACATTCTCCGAATGTCTCAGAGCGTCTTCCGAGATATACATGTCTTTGAAATCTTTGCTGATTAAAAAATACGGTGCTTCGGCCGTAAACGTGGGCGACGAAGGCGGTTTCGCTCCCCCTATGAACACTGTCGCCGAAGCGTTGGGAACTGTAGCGGAAGCAATATCCAATGCCGGGTACACCCCCGGAAAGGATGTTTTCCTCACGATAGACGCGGCATCCTCGGAATTCTTCTCCGACGGAAGGTACGATATTGACGGCATGAGTCTGACTGCGGGAGAACTCACGGATTATTACACATCGCTTACCGAAGAATTCCCTCTGATAAGCATCGAAGATCCTTTCTTTGAGGATGATTTCGATTCAACCGCGGAGCTTACCGAAAAAGTAGGCAAGAAGGTTCAGATTGTCGGTGACGATTTGTTTGTAACAAACACCGAAAGACTCGAAAGAGGAATCAGGTCCAAATCCGCCAATGCACTGTTGCTGAAAGTCAATCAGATAGGTACGGTAACCGAATCCGGAGAAGCCGCATCCATGAGTTTCAAGAACAATTACAACGTGGTGGTTTCACACCGTTCCGGAGAATCCGAAGACACGACGATTGCGGATCTGTCGGTCGGTTGGGGATCGGGTCAGATAAAAACCGGAGCACCCGCCCGCGGAGAAAGAACTGCCAAATACAACAGATTGCTTAGAATAGAAGAAGAACTGGGATCCGGGGCGGTATTCCCCGGACTCAAAGCTTTCAGGTCCTGATAATATGAAAAAACTCTTCGCCGCCGATGAAAAGGATATACGGAACGGATACACAAAAGACGTGTATTTCGAACATACGAAACAGATTCTGGAGGCGAAGGGACTGGACGATATGGAAGTCAGCATGGAGTTTACCAGCGGCTCCCTGCCCTGCGGGTGGAAATGGGGGGTATTCTGCGGCCTCGAGGAAGTTCTGAGGCTGATGGAAGGCACAAACGTATCGATATATGCTGTGCCCGAGGGAACGGTGTTCCGTCCCAGAACTCCGGCGAGCGTCAGAGCCCCGGTTATGAACTTTCACGGAAAGTACATAGACTTCGGTGTAATGGAAACCGCAATTCTCGGGATGATATGTCAGCCCACGGGTGTTGCGACCAAGTCGGCCAGAATGAAACTTGCCGCGAAATGGAAACCTGTTATAGCTTTTGGAAACCGCAGAATGCATCCTGCCTTATCCGGCGTTCTCGACCGTTCCGCGTACATAGGAGGCTGCGACGACGTATCCTCTGAGGCGGGCGGCGAGCTGATAGAAAGAAAACCTCTTGGAACGGTGCCTCATGTGTTGCCGTTAATGATGGGCAGCAACGATGCGGCGTTCAGGGCCTTTGACGAAATAATCGATTCTTCGGTTCCGCGTATAATGCTTATCGATACTTTTTCCGATGAACGCACCGCCGCGATAGAAGCCTGCAAATCCGTGAAAAACCTGATGGGAGTCAGATTGGACACCCCCGGATCCCGGAGGGGAAATTTCAAAGAACTCATTGACGAAGTCCGCTGGGAGATGGACATGAACGGATTCGAAGATGTGAAAATCATAGTATCCGGAGGTTTGGACGAAGATACCGTTGCCGGTCTTGCGGATACCTGCGTATCAAGCTTCGGCGTAGGAACTTCGATATCAAACGCGCCGACTTTGGACTTCTCCATGGATTTGGTTGAAAAGGACGGTGTTCCGATGGCCAAGAGAGGCAAATTCGCCGGAAGGAAATATCCGTACAGGTGTCCCCGCTGTTTTACGATGGGCGTGGCGCTCAATCCCGATGAAGAGATATTCTGTGAATGCGGGGAGAAGATGGAAATGATTGAAAAACTCATTATGAAAGACGGTAAGAGAGTCATTCCCGAAGTCAAACCCACGGAAATACGCGAGTATGTCGTCAAACAATTGAAGACTCTGGAAACCAACGGAACTCTTTGACGGAGCGATCCCGGACAGGAATTTTTCGAATAAAGAACGCGTGATTAAAGGTAGATATAATAGTCTTTCGGAGCAGTTAATCTATCGTTAAAACACTGGTAACAGAAAGCTTATATGTGTCTCAAAGATTGTAAGATTTGAGCAGTTTCAAAGGCATCTGTTGATGGGTTAAGACGCCTCTGAGCTCTATCACGGGGGAAGTAAGATAGAGACTACAATAAGCCTAACCGGATGCAATTCAAACAGTACTCTGGATACGACGTTAGACCGAATATCAATCGACCGCATGATGAATGTTTACTGCGATTGCGGAAGATTGGTTTGGTTGGACCGTTCGGCGATGGATCTTAAGCTCAGCATAGGCAAAACCCTGGAATGCACCCAATGCAGAAACAAAAGAATTTCCGGTGAAATTGAACTGTTGAACCGGCATTTTAACGGCGAAGATATTTTTGCCGAAGAATAAATCAAACTTACATCGCTTGCGCTGTTCATTAATATTTTTTGCAGGCAATTCATTAAAGAACAAATCCCGATTGATTACTCTTTGGAAGCCTTTTTGCCGCCGGCGGCTTTCTTCTTGTTTTTAGGCTTGTTCGGACAATCCGGATTGATACATTCTTCCGCTTTGCCGAATACGATAATCGGCGCGGAACAGTATTCGCACTTTTTGTCCGTGGGGCCGATAACGCCTCTCGGCCTCAGAGGGTATGTCTGAGTGCAGTCCGGCCATTCGGAACAGCCCGCAAAGCGTCTTCCGGCTTTGGAGTACATAAGGCGGATGGTTCCCTTGTTGCAGGTGGGACATTTGCCGAGGTATGTGCGTTGGGTGTTGGACTCGCATTTCGGATCGATACACTGCATCAACGGCGGGTTGCCCTTTCTGATGACCCTGAGTTCCGGAAGTCCGCAGACTTTACAAACGGAATCGGTGGGCTGATTGAGAGAACCTCTCGGCAACGGGAACGCGTTGGCGCAGTCCGGGTATCCGTCGCATCCTATGAAATTTCCGTTTTTGGATCTTTTAATGGTAAGTTCGTTTCCGCAGGAAGTACATTTTCCGATGTATTGATGAGACCTCATAGCCGTGCGTATCTCATCGCCGATCGCCTTCTCGTTTGACGCGATTTTCTCGGACACTTTGAACAGCATATCCTGTGATTCGGCGACAACCTGTTCGAGGGTTCTTTCGCCGTCACTGATTTTCTGCATATCCTCTTCCAATTTGGAAGTCATGTCGGGTTCGGTGATTTCTCCGCCGTATTTTTCCAGAGATTTGGTCAACGCCACTCCCCCTGCGGTGGGAATCATCCTGTTGCCCTGTATGTAATTCCTTGAGTACAGTTTTGATATAATGTCGTGCCTGGTACTCTTGGTTCCCAGCTGAAGACGGTCCATCTCCTGAATGAGCGAACCCTGATTGTATCTGTAAGGCGGCCTGGTTTCAGATTCTTCCAAAGCCATGGAACGGACATCCACTTCATCGCCGACTTCCATTCTCGGAACCGTCGATGTTTTGGATTTGAGGTATTTGCCGTAATACTTTTTCCAACCCTTGAACAGTTGCTTGTATCCTTCGCACTTGAATTCTTCCCCGCCCACGTCGATTATGCATTCCGTGATTTCCGCTTTGGCGGCAGGTGCGACGGTTGCCAGGAATCTTCTCACTATAAGTTCGTAAAGATTCCATTTGTCCCCTTTCATCTTACCCGAAGCCGCGGCCGCGGTTGGATAGATAGGAGGATGATCCGTGGTACGTCTTTTACCTCTGGAAGGAAGAATCTTTTCCTGTGCAAGGATTTCTTCGGCTTCGGCTTTGAAATCGGATTCTTTGAGTTTCTCAAGAACTGCGCGAAGATTCACGCTTCTGGGATATTCCGTGTTTTCCGTACGCGGGTACGAGATGTATCCGCTGATGTACAGTTCCTCGGCCAATTTCATGGCGGTTGTGGGGGGAATGCCTATTTTGTTGGCTTCCACCTGCATCTGGGTCGTATCGAACGGCGGAGGGCGGTATTCTTCTTTTTCGGATATTTCGAAAGAAGTCACCTTTCCCGTTTTGACTCCGGATATTTTGGATTCGACGGCTTCCGCTTCTTTCTTTTCCCAGAACGGATTTTTTATGTGATCCCCCTGGAAGGCGAGCAATCCGAATTTTGCGTTAACGTTCCAGAACGGAACCGGCACGAAGTTTTCCACTTCTTCGTTTTTATCCACAAGCAGTTTAAGCGTAGGGCTCTGAACCCTGCCTACGGACAGGAAGTTTTTGCCGACCTGTCCGGATGCGAGGGATATCTGTCTTGTCAAAACCGCTCCCCAGGACAAATCTATAATCTGTCTTGCTTCCGCGGCATTCGATAAATGTTTGTCGGGAAGTTCCAAATTACTGAAAGCGTTTTCAACCTCAGCCTTTGTAAGTGCACTGAATTTGGCACGTTTGACCTTTGACATATCGACACCGGCGGCTTCCACGGTTTCAACACCGATAAGCTCTCCTTCCCTGTCGTAGTCTGTTGCGATTATGACTTCTCCGGCTTCGGCAGCCAGGGATTTAATGTTACTCAATATGGATTTTACTTTTACGGTCTTCACCTGCGGAGCATATACCAGCTCCGTGGGGGAGCCGGCGGACCAATCATTGTATTCTTTGGGATAATCCAATTCCAGAATGTGTCCGCGAAGACTGACGACGCTGTATTCATCGCCGTTAGCATCGAATGAGATTACTGAGGCCCCGCCGATTTTTTTGGTACTGGATTTGCCGTCGGAAAGTATGGTGGATATCCTTCGGGCAGCGTTGGCCTTTTCTGTGATAATCAGTTTCTTCATCGTGTCACTCACATTCAAGGCATTATTTAATTATTAGCGACATTCACAAAATTGCTTATGGGAATGTAATTAAGCATGAAATGGCACTACATGACCATGAGCGTAACCCCTGACAAGGTAGCGGAAATTCTAAGAAAACACAGCGGTGTCGTAAGAGTCGAAATTCCGGATCGGAATTTCTTATGTACACTCGAAGAAGACGATTTGTGCGTAGACACGTCTTTCGGAATGCCCATCGACAACAAAGCCATGGACGCCTGCCTTGCCTGTGATTTTGTGCTGTGTGTTTTTGCCAACACTTCCTTCGAACAGCCCAGCGACAAGATTATGATGATGCAGGATTCGTCCGGTCTCGTATTGGGTCATGACGTAGCCCCGTCACAAATGGATGAGTACATGGCCCGGGAAGATTTAATCTGGCTGTCCGAAGATTTTGTAATATATCCGAGTACCGAAATGGGAGACGATATAATTCTGGTTATGCTGCCTCAAATCTATAACGGATTTTCCGAAGAAGACGGCGTATCGGAAGCTGTTATCTTCTATCCCGCAACCACAACCGATTCCATAATAAAGGAAAAATACGGCGAGTTCGACGATCCGCAGATCGCCACATTGTTAATGGGAATCAAATTGAAATAATTCAGTTCCTGGTACCGACATGATGCATGTTGCCCGATTTGGGGGAAACCATGGTAAGTCTTCCTCTGAGCACGCCCTTTATGGAAGTTATTTCGGAAGCAAAATTCTTCAGAGTTCCCAATTCGCCTTCGACAATGAGAATTTCCATACACCTGTCATGATCCAGATGGACATGAATGGTGGTGTTAACGTTGCTTATGTGCTCATGCTGCAGTTCGGTTAATCTTTCGCCGACGCTGGATATACTGTGGTCGTATACCATGACAACAACCCCGGTCATGTACTCGTTATCGTTCTTCCAATCGCTTTCGGCAAGGGAATCGCGGACAAGGTCTCTTATGGCCTCTGATCTGCTGACATATCCCTTCTTGGAGATAGAAGCATCAAACTCTTTCAAAAGTTCGGGTTCCAGTGAAACACCTATGCGTGTGACTCCATCCATATATACGCGGAACACTTTCTGCAGTATTAAACTTGTCGGAGTTCTTGTGTCCTTAGCGCATATTTCATTCTCCTCAAGGATTAAACCATAGGTGTCGATATCCCTGATGTGGCAATGAACGCAGACATCATCGGCGGGTTGTTATCTTCGGCGGTCCGCAATGCGGTTTCAGGAAAGGATACGGCAGTGTCTTTTTCCGGAGGGGTAGATTCGGGTCTCATTGCCGCCATGGCGACGGAATACACGGAAAACGTAAGATTGTACACTGTGGGTACGGAAGGCGCACATGATGTGCTGAAAGCCGAAGAAGCGGCAAAATTATTGGATTTGGAACAGGAACATATACTGCTGACCGAAGACAACATAGAAGGATTGCTGAAGGAAATGATTCATATCTCCGGTACCGAAGATCCGTTGACTCTTTCTTTTGAAATTCCCACGTTCTGCGTTACGAAGTTTTGTTCCGAACACAGCATCATCGGCGGCATCGGAGCCGACGAACTTTTCGGAGGATATCACAGATACATCGGAATGCCGCCTTCGGAATTCAAAGATGCCAGAAACGAAGATCTGAAAAAATTAATGTCGTACGTCATTCCTCACGAGGATAAAGTTGCCGATTATTTCGGCAAAACAATTCATCGGCCGTTTGTCGACAGGGATCTTGTTGATGCGGTATTGTCTCTTCCCTGCGAAGAAATACTCCCCTCGGACAAACGTCCCCGCAAAGCGATCCTGAAAGAAATCGCGGAAAGCATGAATCTGAACCTGTTGGCCGAAACCGAAAAGAAAGCCGCGCAATACGGTTCCGGGGCAATGGGGCTGATAAGGAAGTCGGCAAGGAAAGAAAAGCTGACGGTGGGCGAATACGTCAAATCTTTTTCCGACCGTTGACGGCACCGGTAATATACCCTTTGTATTATACGGCGTACGTGAACGATTTGGAAACAAAAGAGGATTTTCTCGATTGGTTATACGGATTGACTTCCCAGGGCATAAAACTGGGTTTGGACAATATCACGGAACTCCTCGAAAGAATGGGCAATCCCCATAAATCTTTCAAAAGCGTGCATGTGGGCGGAACCGACGGCAAAGGATCCGTCTGTGCCATGGTTTCTTCGGTGCTGAGGGAAAGCGGAATCAGTACGGGATTGTTCGTTTCCCCGCATATAACGGAATTCAACGAACGGATATCCGTTGACGGAATACAGATTACCGATGACGAACTTGCCGAGATGGCGGCCCTTGTCGTTTCGCACGTCCGGGAGATGTCGGACAACGGGAAATACTGCACATTCTTCGAAGTCACCACCGCAATAGCTTTTCTTTATTTCAAGAAAAAAGGGGTTGAATACGCCGTTGTCGAAGTCGGAATGGGAGGCAGAGCGGATTCCACCAATGTTCTGATTCCCGAAGTATGCGTAATAGGAAACGTAAGTTTGGAACACACCGCATTTCTGGGAAACACCCTGGAAAAGATAGCTTTTGAAAAAGCCGGCATCATAAAACCCGGAGTGCCCTGCGTGACGATGAACGGCGATGAAGCATTTGCGGTAATCAGAAAAACCGCCGAAGAAAGAAAGTCGCCTCTGATACGCGTGAACAAAGCGGATATAAACATTATGAGTCTGGATGAAAAAGGTACTTTTTTTCAATATAAGGGGGAAGACTATCACGTATCCGTTCCCGGAAGATATCAGGCCAAAAATGCATCTTTGGCCATCGAAGCCGTGTCGATGTTAAGCATATACGGACAAAAATGCAGATGCAACATCCGCAAAGGACTGGAAAAGGTATTTTGGCCCTGCAGACTCCAAAGAATACCCGGCACGCCGTTTATAATGGACGTAACCCACACCGTGGAAGGATCCGCGCAGATAATATCGGACATCCGGGAAATATACGGCAGTGTGAACGTTGTGTTCGGAGTCCTCAAAGATAAAAACATAAGGGGCATAGCAGAGAACATTTCCAAAATAGCAAACCGTATAATAGTAACCCGGCCGGAAACCGAAAGAGCTTCCCCGTCCGAAGAAACAGCCAGGATTTTTTCGGAATTCTTTGAAGACATCATTGTAACCGATAACGTTGAAGAAGCCATGAACAAATCATCGGAAATTTTCGGCGATGGATTGATATTGGTTACGGGGTCTTTCTATACAACCGGGGAGGCGATGAAATGGATAAAAAAGACATATCTCTGATTCTTGACAGATTATCCGAAAAATACGGAGGCGATGCGGCGTATCCCGGAAGATCTTCGGAGGGACTGAGTCCCGAATGGCCTTTCGATCCGTTTCACGTATTGATATCCACGATACTGTCGCAGAGAACCAAAGACGACAATACCCGAAAAGCCTCCGACAGGCTGTTTTCCGTTTACGGCACAATGGAAGAGATAGCCTCCGCCGAAACCGAAAAAGTAGCCGAACTTATCCGCCCCGCGGGATTTCCGAATCAGAAAGCCGGTGCGATAATCGAAACCTGCAAAATTCTTTTGAGGGATTACGGCGGCAAAGTTCCCACACAGACCGAAGAACTTCTCAAACTTCCGATGGTCGGAAGAAAGACCGCGGCATGTGTGAGAGCTTACGCAATGAGCATTCCCTCGGTCTGTGTGGACACCCACGTTCACAGAATCACCAACCTTATGGGTTTGGTTGATACCGACACTCCGGAAAAAACCGAAGAAGAGCTTATGAGAATCACTCCGAAAAAAAGATGGATGGATATAAACCGTTATTTCGTAAGGCACGGCCAGGTAATTTGCAGACCCAACCGTCCGAACTGCGGAGAATGCATCGTTGCCGACATGTGCGATTCCCGAAAGGATGACGCATGATTTTTAATGATTAATCCATATACGGCGGTTGTGCACGAAGTTTCTGTAATATCGGGCATCGTCAATGCCGTTCTCGAAGAACTTGAAAAATACGATGTTATCAAAGTTTCTGCCGTTGATATTTTAATCGGCGACATGACAATGTTGGGAGACGAACAACTTACGTTTGCTTACGAGGTGGTAACAAGGGATACTTTGCTTGAAGGATCCAAGCTCAACATTGAGCACGAATCGATAAGGGTTACCTGCGATGCCTGCAAATACGACGGACCCGTGAAGTTATTGGAATCCGGAGATTACACATCTCACAAAATTCCCGTGATGTCCTGTCCCGAATGCGGAGGACACATCGAAGTCGTGGCCGGACAGTCCTGCTGCGTCACATCCGTGGATATAGAGGAGGCATGATTCATGTACAAATACAGAGACGAAGCAACCGCCAAGAGAATACTCAAAGGAATCAAAGACCGCGGCGTCGAGTGTAACCTGATGCACATATGCGGAACTCATCAGGACACCATCGTGCGTTTCGGACTCGAGGAAATGCTGGCCGATGCGGGCATTAAGATTCATCAGGGGCCCGGATGCCCTGTTTGTGTGACGACCGCCAAAGAAATATCGGAAATCATAACCCTTGCCAAAGGAGGCGTTACCGTAACGGCTTTCGGAGACATGATGAGGGTTCCGACGCCGATGGGTTCTTTGTTTGACGCAAAAACCGACGGAGCCGACGTCCGTATTGTGTATTCCATAGAAGACGCTGTTACAATGTCCCGAGATTTGGATAACGATGTGGTGTTTGTCGGAGTGGGTTTTGAAACCACCGCGCCCTCCACCTGTGTTCCGTTGAACAGAGACGATGTACCGGAAAACTTTTCGGTTTACAGCTGTCACAGAATTTGCCCGCCGATAATACAGGCATTGTTGGATATGGGAGAAAACAAGATTGACGGTTTCATAATGCCGGGACACGTAGCCGTGATAACCGGAACCGAGATTTTCAAGCCTTTTGCAGAGAAATACCACCTTCCTCAGGTTGTGGCAGGTTTCGAACCGCTGGATGTGCTGATGTCCTGCTATATGCTCGCCAAACAGATATCCGAGGGAAGAGCCGAGGTGGAAAACGAATATACCCGTCTTGTCAGGGACAAGGGAAACCTGAAAGCCCTGGAACTTATGGACAGAACCTTCGAACCCATAGATTATGCCTGGAGAGGATTCCCGGTCATCGAAAAGAGCAGACTGGCGTTTAAACCGGAATATGCCGAGCACGATGCAACCAAAGTTCACGAAGATCTTATTGCATCCGCCCCCGAGGTCGAAGAAGAAGCCAGGGGTTGCAGATGCGGCGAAGTGCTCAGGGGACTGATCAAGTCCCACGAATGTCCGATGTTCGGTAAACCCTGCAAACCCAGTTCTCCTTCGGGACCATGTATGGTTTCTGCCGAAGGCAGTTGCAATATAGCTTACAGATACTCGGATAAGAGGTGAATGGAAGTGGAACAAGCAAAACCAAAAATCGTACCTATTGCCGCCCCCCGTACCGGTAAAAAGAACATACTGATTGTAACAAACGATTCTGAAGTGACCATTTCAAACAAATTGGAAGCGGCCGGCGATCTTTTCGGCGGCAGAGTCACCGAAATACGCGAGTTCGTAAAAAGTCTTGAAGAGGAATTCGGCGAAGAAGGAAGCAATACCATGAACATATCTTTCGGGCTGATAACCACGTTCTTCGGATTCGTACCCAGCAATTATTCGATATACAGATACAAGTATGCCATGAGCAACAAAGAAGAGTATCTGCTTACCCAGAAGGAAAGAGACTATGCCGGCAGACTGGAATACGTTTCAAGAGGATTTGACAAAGTCATAATCTGTGTTCCCAAAGAGATGTTCAGAATCCTGGTTGACAACGATGCTCTTCATAACGGTAAAATCATTGCCGTTACTTCGAAAGACTTCAAAGGACTCTGCGAAGAAAGAGAATGGATATACCTTGAAAGGAAAGGTGCCAGACTGGGAAAAAAGAACGCAGAGAAAGTAAGGAATTATCTGAGAGAACTCAACGCCGGTACTTCCTGATTCTTTCTCTTACGGTATCGTCCGCGCGTCGGGATTCACATACCTTGCGCACGGTCATATTCTGAATTTCGGGATTCAGTTTTCCCGAAATAAGAATATTTTCCGTTTTATCGGGAAACAGTATGTAACAGTATGAAAGAGTCCAGGCGGACCCCATTTTGTAATAGTATCCGTCATGATGAACAGAAACCAATCTGTTCAGCACCCTGTCGATGTTTTTTCCGTCAATGAATTTGAAAAGAAGCATTACCGCAGCCATGCGCATTTTGAACTCTTCGCCGGAAGAAAAGAACTCATCGCAAAGAGTCCACAGTTCTTCGTCATAGTCCGGGTTATGCTTCCAATCATTGCATAACAAATCGCATACCGCCCAATTTTTCACACAGGGGGCAAACCTGCGGGTAAGAGCAATCCGTTCTTCGAAAACCATATCCGCGTTTGCAATGACAAGCGCCTTCAGCAGATATTCTTCGTGATATTCCGAATCGGTTTCAAGAAAACTCCGCCATTCGCGGTTCATTATTTCAGAAGCTATTTTTCTGAGAACCGGCATTCTGACGCCCAGTATATTATCGGTGTCCGGCAGCAGTTTTCGGTTAAATTCGGCGTATTTTCGGTCGACGTTTTCAAACAATGCATCAATCACGTCACTCAAAAAATTCAGCCTCTAAATCGAGCAATCTCTTTTTCAAGGCACTTCCGCCGCCGTAAGATCCTATGCCTCCCGCGGAGGGCACGACTCTGTGGCAGGGCACGATAATCGGAATCGGATTTTTACCGCAGGCGGTACCCACGGCTCTTGACGAATTGGGATTTCCGATTCTTTCGGCCAATTCTCCGTAGGTTACCGTTTCTCCGAAAGGGATTTTGGAAATTTCCGACCATACCGAATGTTGGAAATCGGTCCCGTCACAGGAAAGGGGAAGATCAAAACATCTTCTTCTGCCGATGAAATAGTCTCTCAACTGAGACATTGCCTCGCATATGACATCTGTCTCCCGATCTTCGGCGACAGGCAAATTGCAAGTTGGAAGGTACAATCCGCAGATGTTTCCTTCACCGTCCTCACTTATGCTTATCTTGCCGATAAGGGTCACATAAGTGTACGTATACTTGTCCCGTGTCATTTTACTCTTCCTGAACGTTTATCTTTTATCTAATGTATATCTGTTTTGTGATTATTTGCGCCAGCAGACGAACCGACATACCTGCTTTTCACTCGGAATGGATGATGAACAGACTCAAAGCAGGGTACGTTCTCGTAAGAAATCCTGTGGTTGAAAACGTTGTTTTCCGGATAGATCTGAACCCCAAAAGCGTTGATTGCATCTATTTCATGTCGAAAGACCCCCGGCCGATGATACGGCACATCGATGAAATCACGGAAATGGGTCACAACGTATTGTTTCAGGTAACCGTGAATCCCTACGGCAGGGATTTGGAACCCGGAGTACCCGATGTGGCGCTTGTTGCCGACGGATTCAAAGAACTTTCAAAAAAAATCGGAAAGGAGAGAATACTGTGGAGATACGACCCGGTATTGTTTGATAAAAGATACGGGAGAAAATATCACGAAAGGAAGTTTGGGTTGCTGTGCGAGGAATTATCGGAATACACAAACAGGTGCATATTCGGTTTCCTTGACGTTTACGATAAATTCGACAAATCAACGGCTTCCGAAAGACTTTACGATTCTTCCGATTCCGACAGAAACTGGTTTATGGGTATGGCGGGGGAAACGGCAAGGGAACACGGAATGAGTCTCAGCTGGTGCTGTTCCCCTCAACCTGTGAACGAATACGGAATAGACAACAGAGGCTGCATAGACAGAGAGACAATGCTTTCGCTGGGTATACCTTTTGAAGATGTTCCCGGGAACACGCGGAAAGGGTGCAGATGCGTCAGGAACATAGACATAGGGGCGTATGACAGCTGTCTGCATAACTGTGCTTATTGTTACGCAAACAGCGTCTCGCCTCAGGGACGTTCTTCAAAGATTTACGATTCAGCTTCCGATATGCTTTACGGATCGTTGAAAAATACCGATACGGTGAGGGAGCTCACCGAACGGCGTTTACGGATTACCGATTTCTGAAGCCCGGTCCAAGCCCGTTTCTTTTTTCATCCTGTTCTTGGAGAACAATACCGAATCCATGAACACGACCCATATGATTTCAACAACGATGGATGTGGCTATCGCAACCATGGCATAAGGTGCCAGATGAGGTATTGTGGCAAGACACAACGCTATGGCGATACCCTTGTTGCGGTAAGATACCATAAGAACATCCGTAACTCTCTGGCTCCATCCGATACCCATTTTCTTTTCCGTTAATTCCACACCGGTTCCCACAAAGAAAGTTCTGATTGCGGAAATAATGACAAACAGAAGAAGGGGAGCCAATTCCGAAGGGAACTTGGTGGAGCTGACAGAAAGTATGACAAGGAAAGATATGAACAGATTCATCATTATTCCCATGGCATCTCTGCTGATTTTCACTTTCGTGAGTAATCTGGATAATATCAGCGGCACTCCGATTATTTCTATGACGGTTATGACAACATTGGTCATATCAACGGTTTTGCCCAATGTTGCATAGATTATGAAAGGAATCCATAAAAGAGCGAATAAGTAAGTGAGAATCGTGCCTCTGCCAGCGTGTTCCATATCCCCTCTGAGTGTGTAGGAAAGAGGAACAACGGATGCGGCAAAAGGCGCGGCGGCAATGAACACGAGGCCCATGGAATAGTTTTCCCATCCGGGGTGACCTTTCATTAACATGTATCCGATAAGAGGAACCAGAGAGGCAACCACAAGTCCCAGCAATACAGCTCTGGTCACAGATCGGCTGTACTTTATGGGATTCAGATTCTTATAAGGTATGCGGGACAACGAAATTGTCATCATTATGGCAAGAACCAGCACTGTGATGTTGGCTCGTATGTCGGCGGTAAGAATATGGTCGGGAAATGTGCCTGAAATGTTTATGATCAACGATATAATTAAGCCGATGGACAGCATTATCGCACTGCTGGCCAAAATTTTTTTGATTCGCATAAGAATCTGCAGAGCTTATTATGTTTTAACTGTTATGTTATGTATGCGACAAAACCTGGCAAAACATTATTTAATCGGTAACAATCCCATAAACAGATGTCTGGTGTTGCCCGAGTAAAAGCCGGATGGTACAATGCGTTCAGACCGTGGACACTCCATGGTGCCGTCGTTCCCATAGTATTGGCGGGAATGGTGGCACTGTATGATTTTAATTTTAATTGGGGTATCTTTGACTGGTTTATCTTTTCCCTTGTAATGATCGGCGGCATATTGCTGCAATCCGCCGCCAATCTTCTCAACACTTACGGGGATTTCAAGAAAGGAACCGACACAGTAGAAAATCATACCCGGTCTCCCGAATTGGTAACAGGAGAACTTAAGCCCACAGACGTAAGAAATGCAGGGCTGCTGTGTGTCGGCATTGTCGCGTTGATAGGTATTGTACTTGTCTGGTACAGCGGCTGGTGGCTGCTTGTCATAGGGCTCGCCGGGATGTTCGGGGTCGTGATGTACACCCTGGGCGTTTCATACAAATATCTGGGTCTGGGACAGCCAAGCACATTTCTCCTTATGGGTATTCTGATGCCTGTCGGAACTTATTACACGATGACTGGTACCATTACATGGATCCCCATTCTGCTGACACTGCCGAATGCATTCACATTGACCGGTGTTCTTGCCGGCAACGAAACAAGGGATTATCACACCGACAAAGAAGCCGAAGCAAAGACAATGTCCGGTCATATGAGTTATGAGGGAGCACTGAGATATTACAGAGTCTTGAATTTTATGTGTTATCCGATTCTTTTAATCGTAATCGGATTCCGTGTGATTCCCGTAACCTGTCTGCTGGCGGTTTTGGCACTGTACGATTATCATAAACTGTATATTAATTCAAAAACCGAACCGATGGATAAAAAATCCGGATTTATGCTGGTGCCCAGAGCCTTCACTCATAATTGGCATTTCGGTGCTTTGCTTGCAATAGGTTATTTAATCGGTGTCGGCGTTCCGTTGCTGATTTGATGAAAGAAGACAAGCAGCTCGGGATTCAATTCGAGGGCAAAGACGTCTATGTCAAAGACGTATTTACTGAGATTTCCTCATATTATGACGAAATGAACGACATAATGTCAATGGGTATGATCAAACGCTGGCACAAGTTCATGATGAAGAAACTCGGAGACCTCGACGGCAAGAAATGTTTGGATGTGGGCACCGGTACGGGTGAAATCGCATTCATGATGGCATCCCGCGGAGGAAACGTTACCGGAATAGATCTTACGCCGGCAATGATAGAGCTTGCAGAAAAAAAGATAGCCGAAAACAATATGCCGGCGGTGGAAATGATTGTCGGAGATGCTTTGAATCTTCCTTTCGAAAACGAAACTTTCGATTGCATCACATCAGGATACATGCTCAGAAACGTAACCGACATTCCCCGGGCAGTAGCTGAGATGCACCGGGTTTTGAAATCGGGTGGCGTCTGTGTCGTCGCAGAACTGGCAAGACCGACCAACCGTCTTATACGTCCGTTTTACAATTTTTACATGAACAGAATAATTCCGCGTTACGGACGGAAATACGACAAAGGGCAATCAATTGACGGCAGAGAACCGGCTTACGATTGGCTCACGGCATCCATAGAAGGTTTTCCGTACGGCAAAGCAATGACGGACATCTTTTTCGATGTGGGTTTTGACGATGCGAAATTCTTTGTAAAGAGTTTCGGCGCCGTAAACATATATGTGGGAACAAAAAAGTGAATACCGGCCTCATCGGCCGGTATTGTTTCTTTAAGGTTTTTTCTTGGGGCTTTCGTAGAAAGCTTTGATAGCCAGATACAAAGTGTACGCGTCGGCTTTCGAAGTGACTTCCACGGGAGCATGCATAGACAGCACGGGTACGCCCATATCGACGGTATCGAGATTATGGATGGAAATTTCCGCTGCTATGGTACCTCCTCCGCCGGCCTCAATTTTACCCAATTCCCCGACCTGCCAGTGAATTTCCGCATCATCAAGAATATCTCTGAGGAATCCCATCGTTTCGGCGGAAGCGTCATTGGTTGAATATTTTCCGCCGGAACCCGTGTATTTGGATACGACGGGCCCGCGTCCCAGATACGAACAGTTGGTCGGTTCGTAAACATCCATAAACGCAGGATCCACGGCGGCGTTGACATCGCAGGAAAGACACATCGATCTTTGGAGTATGTGACGTACTTTCAAACCGTAAGTGTCGGCAATATCTTCCATGAAGTCTCTGAAGAAGAAAGATCTCATTCCCGTGGTTCCGTCGGAACCCGTTTCTTCTTTGTCCGCAAACACCGTTAAAGTGGTGTATTCGGGGTTTGTTGTTGCGAGTTCCGCCATCAGATTGGCATATGCACAGACGCTGTCGTCCTGTCCGTAAGCACCTATCATGGAACGATCCAGGCCGAAGTCCATGGGTTTTGCCGCAGGTACCGCGCACAATTCCGCGGTGAGGAAGTCTTTTTCGGATATGCCGTATTTTTCATGAAGAATATTCATGATGTTGAGTTTTACCTTTTCGGAAACCTTTTCGTCATCGTAAGGCCAAGAGCCGACAAGAATATTCAAATTCTCGGGACTGAATGCTTCTGCGACAGTCTGTTTCATTTGGTTTCTTGCAAGATGAGGCAAGAGGTCCGTAACACAGAACTGCGGTTCTCCTTCTTCTTCGCCGATTGCAATCTTTATGGTTTTTCCGTCTCCGGTGCAAACGATTCCGTGAAGAGAAAGGGGTATGGTAAACCATTGGTATTTTTTGATACCGCCGTAATAGTGTGTTTTCAAATAGGCCATTCCGGTGCTTTCGAACAGCGGATTGGGTTTGAGATCCAATCTTGGACTGTCTATATGACTTACTCCTATGCGTATTCCTTCGGAAACCGGTTTCTTTCCCATTGTTACCATGAGAAGGTTTTTGTCCCTGTTGTTCAGATAGAATTTATCGCCCGCGGCGTATTTTTTACCGCGAACGTATTCCGTGTATCCTTTGGATTTCAGAAGAGGGATTGTGTAATCCACGACCTCTCTTTCGGTTTTGCAGTTAAGGAATTCTTTGTATCCTTCACAAAATTCCTGGGCGCTCTCCAATAAAGAATGTTTTCTCTCACCAAGACTCTTGGGAGACATGAGCAATTCTTCGGCGAGCTTCTGGCCTTCGGTTTTTTCTTTGTCCATGAAAGGACAATGAATCCGATGTACTTGATAGTTTTCAAATATGGGCCGATTCTGGGAGGATTCCGGTTTGTTGTTTTTAAAATGTCATATGCATTGTTAAATTATGTCATATAAATTAAAAATAAGTCATATAAACGACATATAAATATGAAAGATTTTGAAATATAAATTATATAAATGTCGTTATAATCGATATTATTATAAACTATAATCTGTATTAACGTCACGGGATGCCGTCATGCTATACGCAGGAGAATTGGTCAGCCGGCCGGAAGGGATGGGCACCGCACATCTTTCACTACATGACTGCCTGTCCTCAAAATTTTTTGAGTATTACTCGGCATTTGCCAATTCGGGCGGAGGAACTATATTCGTATCATCCGGGAAATTCGAATCCGATACGGATGAAACAATATCCCTTCTGAGAAGCAAACTGTCGGATAAATCAATAATCAGTTCAAATTCCATAAAAGATTCCGATTTTGTCAAAACGCCGGAAGGGTTCAAACTTGATGTCACTCCGGCAGATCGATTTTTACGCCCTGTATATCTGGGCAGCTCCCCTGAAACGGGTACATTCGTATGGAAAGACAATGACGTTTTTATCTGTGAAACCGAACAGGTTATGTCAATGATCCGAGACGGTTCAACCACATATGACGGAACATCTTTGAACGATTTTGTTGTTTCTGCAATCAATCAGAATTCTGTTGATGATTTTAAATCAGCTTTAAACAAGGATCATATGTGGAAGAATTTCGACGCCGGGAAGTTGATTGCCTCTTCTTTGATTGCAAGAGAACAGAACGGCAGTCTCAAACCCACGGTTGCAGGACTACTGTTGTTTTCCGATTATCATATCGCCGGCAGTTATCTCAGGGGATACAGGCTGAGATATTCAGATAAAAACTGGACCGTAGATTCGGAGGACGGAAGATGGACCGGAAACATTCACGATTTTCGTTCCGAAGTGAAAACCTGCGTATCTTCTATTTTCAAAAATATTTCCGAGCCTATTATGGAATTGGTAACAAATGCGTTGGTTCATGCCGATTATAATTTCGGTGACGGCGTATCGATTGTATGCGATGACAATTCGGTGGTAATTACAAATTACGGTCTGTTCAGATCATCTGTTGATTCATCAATAAAAGGGGAACGCAATCGCAGAAATCCGATTATGGCGAACATAATAGGGGCGATATCACATTTCCGGGGTCTGGGTCATGCAATACAGTCTTTGCAAAAATTCGAATTCAACACGTATATAGATCAGGATTTGGTATCCGGCAAGGTAACGGTAACAGTCAAATCTTTTGCGGAGAAGGGCGTAGAAATAAGTCCGTATGCAAAGAAAGTCCTGGAACTCGTAACTGCGAACAAAGATCTTGTGATAGATCAAATTTCTGAAAAAATCGGACTCGGCAGGCGCCAGACAGAGCGTTACATTTCCGAATTAAGGGATAAGGGAATTATCGAAAGGGAAGGCAGCCGCCGTTCCGGAAAATGGAAAATGCTGTAACATCAAAACATCACCGATGATGAAAACAGAATAAGATTATTTTTTATTCAGGATAAATTAATTAAAAGAAGAGGAAAGAGTTTTCGGCATCTTAGAAAGATGCCGCTCAATCAGGTTCTGAAACTTTACTTCGGAACGTCGGTCTGAGAGCAGTCCAACGCAGGCCCCGTTTCATAAAGCGGCGGCGGCTTGCTGCGAACAGCGTCGATGACGCCGTCCGGCACCTCCAGGAAATCGACGAGATCCTGGTTGGATACGTATCCGCCGCTGGTGATTACGGCCCCCTCGTACTCAGCGATGGGCAAAACATCGAATCCGTCGGCCTTGACAAGCGCCTGGGCTTCACCGTCACCGGTAACGTCGGCGGCTGACTTGCAGTCAACGTATTCCACATTGAATCCCGCTTTCAGGAGGGCATCCTTGGCCTTCTTGAACCTTTTGTAATCGGAAGCATGCTTCTTGCGTGCAGCTCCCGAATCATAGACTATGATGACATTGTCCATGAAAGTGAAATGTTTTCGAACCTTATATTTTACTTTTGCATGTACCATCCCTGTTTAATGTACATAATCATGCATAAAGTATCAGAATGAGTTATTATTCTTCATTAATCAATTTTCAATAAAAGTTGAAAAGCATCGGTTTTCCAATCAAAAGGAGAAGTTTATTTTCTTTAAATCATATACGCAGAACGATGTCCGTTTTCAAGAATATAAAGAACTCAGAAATTTTTAGGTTGAAGGACCTTATTTCCGAAGGCCGGGGTCAAACAATAAGTTACAGTATGCTCGACAACTCCGACGTATCGATTCATATGTATTTTTTTGACGAAGGGGAAGAAATAAGCGAGATGAAATCCCCGTTTCAAAATCTGATTAAAGTTTTGGACGGAGAATTAAAAATAGACGGCAAATCGCCCGCAGAACTTACTGAGGGAGAACTTTACGTCATTCCTCCCAACACGGATACAGTAATCTCCGCTGCAAAATCAGTTAAGTACATAAGCATATTACTGCCCATGGAAGGGGAACTCATCAAAAATATAGATCTGTCCACCAAGATGATTGCGAAAGAATTGGTAGATTACCGCCCCGGTCAGGTGGTAAATTTGACGTTGGTCAATAAACCGGGTCTCAATCTGTCCGTAATAGCCATTGACGAGGGGGAAGGTTTGAAAACACATACAGCTCCCGGCGACGCAATGGTACTGGCTCTTGACGGTGAAGCCAAGATAACCATAGCAGACGAGGAATTCATGCTCAGGGAAGGCGAGACAATCATTCTGCCGAAGAGTATTCCCCATGCAGTATACGGGATGACCAAATTCAAGATGTTGCTTATTCTGGTTAAGGACGTCGAAGCCAAGAAGCCTGTTGTACCAAACTGACGGATAAAAGTAAATCCGATAACCAAACCATTTACTTTTCTTTTAAAATCCGTTTATTATTGTGCATTTTGGCTTTGCAATATGATTTTTTTATACAAAATTCATTTCTTATAATCATTTTTGTGGTTTAGCCGTCATGTCATTGTTTATCAAATTGATTTTTCAAATCATTACCGACACTATTTCCGGGATATTGACATTTAAAGTCAACATAATTTTTTGACAGAATGTTATTACTGTGTAAGAGTACATACCGACATCTTACACGGAAGAGAGGTGAACCTATGAAAAACAAACCTTTCGTATGGCAAATGGTGAAAGAAGCCGCTGAGCAGTCTGAAAACGAAATAATAACTTATGAGGAAATCAGGGAATACATAACCGCCCGTTACGGGAATGTAAATACTTCTACAATCAATGCACAAATAATCGAAGGTTCGGTGAATCATCCGAGTCGAGTTCATTTCTCCAAAAATATCAAACCCCGCATATCCAACAGAGATGTCGATTTTCTTTTTAACGTCGGACGCGGTAAAGTGTCTCTGTACGATTCAAACAAACACGGAGTTTGGTGTATCACGAGAGCAAACGACGGTAAACTGGTGGTTGCAGAATATACAGAAGACAGTAAAAAAACTGTTTCGTCCGCTGTTTCAATGAAATCAAATAAACCCGCGAATAAAATACAAAAACGAAAATCGCAGAATGCCGATGTGCCCAGACCGTGTAAAAGTCAAATGGAATATTATCTGGATGCGTGGAATAATTTAGGAAACTATACCTTGCAGGAGGATGCGTTGAATGAATTATTTTTTAAAACTTATCCAAAAAACTCTGATATTAATCACGTACTCATAAAAGCTTCATCACTCAATGATTTTTACAGCACCAATATTTTTTCAATTTTCCCTGTTGCCAAACACATTTTCAACCTAGATATTGATGAAAGACTCGCCGACGGTGATGAAAATTTAGTTAACGAAATTGCTGTTGTAAAAATGGAAAACGGGTCTGTCAAAAAATTCTACTCTTTTGCTACGAAATACTGCAGTCACCATAAACCCCTGGATTATCCCATATATGACAGGTATGTTGATAGGATCCTGAGACATTTTCGTGATGTTGACGGTTTTTATTTTTTCAGAAACGATGATCTGAAAGATTATAAGGCCTTCAAAGGTATTCTGTCGGAGTTCCGGGATTTTTACGAATTAACCGATTATACGTTGAAAGACATCGACAAGTATCTCTGGCAACTGGGCAAGGAAAAGTTTCCGATAAGGTACTGATTATCGGAGTTCGGCCTTAAATATACAAATGCTCCGGCAATCCCGTACAAAGATTAAGCCAAGAGCAAAGGCGGTAGTAAAAGAAAAGAACAGAGTGCGGATGCCGGGATTTGAACCCAAGTTCTAACCTTGGCAAGGTCAAGTGATAACCAGCTACACTACATCCGCGTTATAATTCTTGATTGGCTTTTTCAATATATACTTTTTCATTAACGGTCTAACGGCATTTCTTCGAATTAACAAATAAAATTATAACATCAGTGAAGACGGAATACAGACATCCGAACAGAATCAAACGGTTTGTCAAAATCGGCAATATAATTTTTGTTTTGCAATTCCGATGTTTGTGTGACGGCATATGCATTCCGTCATTTCCAGTCATCATTATAAGTAGGGCATGTATATTATCGTTTGAAATTAAGCGATGTCTGCGTTGAAGTCGCAGGCGGTTTGACTTCAGATCAAGTGATATTATATGATCTCGAACTTTACTAAATTAGGAATCACGGAAGATGCCGCAAAGGCAATGTTGGATATGGGTTGGGAAGAACCCACACCGATTCAGAAAGAGGCCGTCCCCATAGGATTGAAAGGGCGCGATATGTTTGCTCAGGCCCAAACAGGCACCGGTAAAACCGGTTGTTACGGTTCCATCATAATCGGAAAAATCGAAGCCGCCCAGAAAGTTCCCCATTCGATAATACTCGTTCCAACCAGAGAACTGGCGGTACAGGTATCCAAAGAACTGTCCAGACTGTCCAAGTATACGGGTCACGTAGCCGTTCCCATCTACGGCGGAGTCAGCATCGATGCTCAGATCAAGAAGCTGGACAAAGGAGCGGACATTATCGCGGGCACTCCCGGAAGAGTGAAAGATTTGATGAGACAGGGAGCATTGAACCTTTCTGCCATTGAAGTTGTCGTACTTGACGAAGCGGACCGTATGCTGGAAATGGGTTTTATTGAAGACATAGAAGATATTCTGAAGATGATGCCCATCGGAAGACAGACTCTTCTGATGTCGGCAACAATGCCGGAAGACGTCAAACGTCTTTCTTACGATTATATGAAAAATCCCATTGAAATCAGTGTTTCGATGGATGAAGTCGTTCTGGATCTTACAAAACAGTATTACATACCCATCGGACGCCGCAACAAGTCATGGGCCCTGAGCCGAATTCTTGATGCGAACAAATCCAAAGCAATAATTTTCTGTCAGACCAAGAGAATGGTGGATATGCTGGTGGAACGTCTTGAACGCTACGAGTACAAGGCCGAAGCCATTCACGGCGATATGCCTCAGAACAAGAGAGAAAGAGTCCTCAACGAATTCAAGAACTTCCGTGAAGGGGAAGACGATGAGAAACGTACCGTCAGAATCCTTGTTGCCACCGATGTTGCGGCCAGAGGACTCGATGTGGAAGATATTACTTTTGTGATAAACTATGACATGCCCGAAGATGTTGAAACTTATATTCACAGAATCGGCAGAACCGGCCGTGCCGGAAAGGAAGGTACGGCTATTTCTTTCGTTACCGCGGAAGAAGAGCATCTTATCAAAGAGTTTGAACTGAGGACCGAGATGGTAATCGAAGAGATGGATGTTCCCGGAACCGAAGAAGGCGAAAAAGACACCATCCGAAGAGTGGTGGACTTCGATCAGGCCGCGGATGTCTTCGGTATGGTTAAGTTCGAAATAAATATCGGTAAAAAAGACGGACTCGGAAAAGTCGGAATTTCAGACTTTGTGGTCAGGAATGCCAGAATAATGGAGTATGCCATCGGCAATATTGAAATCGGCAACGATTCTTCAATCATCGAGGTTCACAAAGATTTCGGCAGAAAGATGACCCAGGACCTTACCAAAGCGAGATTTGACGGGAACAGAGTCAACGTACAGGTAGTACAGTGATTCTCCCGCCAAACCTCTTTTTTTATTTTTAAATCCGATCAGATACCCAGAACTATCAGAACATTGCCTACCTGCAATGTTTCCACAGCCTTTCCGTCCAATGTAAGACGGGTTTCCAATTCAAAGAATTCCGGGTCCAACTCATAAACTTCGTCGGCCTTCACAATAACCTTTCCGGATTTCAGTTGTTCCGCAACATCCGAGGGATTCATTTCGGATATGGCGGCAACAATGCCTTTCGCGGCCGCTTTGAATGCGGGGCCGAGTTTTGCGTGAACCGGTTTGACGCTGACCACTTCTTCGGTGAATTCGGCGGATTCGGCAACCGTGATATCGGAGGCTTTGGTGGTTTCGGAAATATCGGCGATGGCGTCTTTCAGCAGGGCGGCCTCTGTGCCGACAAATTCCAATGTGGGTATTTCGGCATTCAGGGGAATCTTCTTGGAAGATTTCCATGCTCTGACGGCCGCAACAACGTCTTTGAGAATTTCTCCGGCGGCTTCAGCCTCCTCGTCAATCATGATAGGCACAGGCCATTTGGTAAGGTGTATGCTTTTTTCATCTTCGAACTGTCTGAAGATATTCTGATACATCTCTTCTGTCACGTGGGGGAACAGAGGCGCAATCATTTTGAGAGAACCGTAGAACACGTTGTACAAAGTGTAAACTACAGCTTCGTCATCGCGGCTCTTTACCATTTCCACATAATGGTCGGCAAACTCGTGCCAGATGAAAGATTCCAGTATCTTAACAACCCTGTCGAATTGATAATCGTCATAAAACGCACTTACCTCTTTGACAACCTTTGAGAATTTTGAAAGAATCCATTTATCGGAAACGCGCAACGTATCGCAGGACTCCGACGGTTTGTTTTTCAGGAATCTGGAAACGAACTGTCCCAGATTGAATATCTTATTGCAGAATCTTCTTCCGCGGACAACATCGGGTTCTCTGAATGCATGGTCGATACCCAAAGAACAGGTTGCCGCATAATACCTCAATGCGTCGGCTCCGTATTCTTCCAGTATAGGCACGGGGTCGATGACGTTTCCGACCGAGGAGTGCATGGGAGTTCCGTCCGGCGACATGATGAATCCGTTAATCATAATGTCATCCCAGGGTTTCTCGCCGGTCATCTGTTCGGAACGCAATATGGTGTAGAACGCCCAGGTCCGTATAATATCATGGGACTGAGGTCTCATGGACATGGGGTACAGCTTCTTGTGAAGTTCCTCATCTCTTTTCCAGTATGTATTATAAAGAGCGGAGCCCGAAGAATCCATCCAGGTATCGAAAACATCGGTGGAACCGATCAGATTACCGCCGCATTTGGGACATTTTTCGACAGGGGGTTTATCTTCGGTCGGATCGCAGTAGAGCATCCCCTCGGTGGCGCAAACGGCATGATTGCAATCTTCGCATTCCCAGATGGGGATGGGGGTTGCAAACACTCTTTGACGGCTGAGAACCCAATCCCATTCCAGCGATTCCACCCAATCCACCAGACGGACTTTCATAAATTCGGGATGCCAATCGATTTCATCGGCTTTCTTCAAAACTTTTTCTTTGAAGTCCAACGTCTTAAGGAACCATTGAGGAACCTGAAGATATTCTATGGGCGTCTTGCATCTCCAGCAAACCGAGAGTTGCTGAGGGTTATCCTTCTGTTCTTTCAGAAGTCCCAGATCTCTCAGGTCATTTATGGATGCGGCTCTGGCTTCAGTAACAGTGAGTCCCTTGTATTTACCCGCTATTTCGGTCATTCTGCCGGTTTCGTCAATACCTTTCTCCATCGGGAGATGGTATTTCATAACCCATTCCAAATCGTCTTTGTCTCCGATGGTACATATCATGACAAATCCGGTACCGTATTTCGGATCTACCTTTTCATCGGCAATGACCTTTACTTTTTTGTTGAACATGGGCGTAACAAGTTCTTTGCCCACCAAATGGGTCTTTTCCTTGTCATCGGGATGAACGGCAACCACCTGACAGGTGCACAGGAGCTCGGGCCTTGTGGTGGCAATCAATACGGATTCATCCGAATCCGCAATGCCGAATTTGATAAAGTTGAGTTTGGTGACATTATCGGTGTAGTCCACTTCCGCGTCTGCAAGTGCGGTCATACATCTGGGACACCAATTAACGGGATAGTTGGCTTTGTAGACCAGGCCTCTGTTGAAGAGTTCGACAAAGGACAGCTGAGTGATTTTTCTGTAATATGGAGCGTCGGTCTGATAGTAGATGCTGGGATCCATGCTTTCCCCGAGTTTTTCGAAATCCCTGGTCATTTCATCAATGAAGCCGTTGGCATATTCGCTGCAGAGTTTTCGATATTCGCTTCGGGGCAGATCCAGTTTCGTTATGTTGTGCTTTTTCTCCACTTTGACTTCGATGGGAGTACCGTTTACGTCAAAACATAAAGGGAAGAATACGTTGAAGCCGTTCATTCTCTTGTATCGGGCGGCAAAATCGGATATGGAGTATCCTGTTGCGTGACCCAAATGCATTGAACCCGATGTGTACCTTGGGGGATTATCTATGCTGAAGACGGGAGCGTCGGAATCCGGATCAAAACGGTATATTCCCTCGTCCTTCCACATCTTCTGCCAGCGTCCCTCTATCGAAGAAGAGTCATACTGAGACATTTTGAACGTGGTCACTATAAAAGAAGATAATAAAAAGGTTTGCTGAACAGGTTTACCGTTACGTCACTTCTTTCGCTGACGGAACTTTACCTTGGTGTCCTTGAGGTCCATTACTGAATCCGTGATTCTCTTCATCAGATTCGAAGTGGTCGTGATAAGGTCCCAACCCACCTCCTTGTAACTCATGACCTTGCCCTTGAAGTACAGTCTGGCGGTTATGCTGTACTTGAAGCGTCCGCCGGTATCGTTGTAACGGGACACATGGAGCATGAGACTCTCGGGGGTGTACACTTTGTTTATTTTGTTTACCTGTTCCTGAATAACGTCATACATGGCACTTCTCAGGTTTTTGTCCTGATCCTGAAGCCCGCTGATCTGTATGAACATCATTTCTCTTTCCCTGCAGGCGGAAATAACCTCGATAATATCGTACTGGGTCAGTACACCTACCAAGGCACCCCCTTCTACTACGGGCAGAGTGGAGATATTGTCTTTGATCATGAGTTCGGCGGCATCCTTTACGGTATCGTCCCAGTTAACGACCGTAGGGGAATGAACGTAAACGGATTTTATTGTCACGTTGGCCTTTGTTTTCTTCTCAAAATCACCGATGGTTTTGGTATCATCCTTCCAGATGATGTCTATGATTTCTTTCATGCCTATGACGCCGACGACAATATTTTCATCATTGACCACGGGAATGGTCAAAGTATCCAACTCTGTCATGATATCATAAGCATCGGATAACATATCGTTCACGGAAACTCTCTGAACGGGGTTCGTCATAAGTTCCCATACCTTAATTTCGCCGAGAGCCTTTATTTTCGAGGCAACACCTACAAGCGCGTTCCTGGAAACGATACCGACAACTTTCTTACCGGACATTATGGGAAGCTGTCTGCAGTTGTTTGCGGTCATGGCTTCGGCAATCACGGTTATTTCATCTGCGGTTGTCAGAATCGGAACTCCTTCAATCAGGTTCTTTACCTTGTTATCCATGTTGGCGCTCTTCTTCTTCAGTACGGACGTGTAACTGACAACTCCCTGATAACTCCCGTTTTCCAAAACCGGAATTTCCTGGTAGTTGCTCTTTTTCATAACTTGCAGAACATCAGACAAACGGTCTTCGGGACTGACGGTCGGAAAATTACTGTCCATAATGTCTTCGACGGAATTAGCGTCGATCTGAGACCTGAGCATGGATAGCCTTCTCGGATCTTCTAGATCTTTCAATACCATTGATAAATCCTCAGATATACATCGTGTTCAATGGCTATAAAACTTAGTTCCGGGGGGCCAGTAAGTCCCCCGGATAATTTTAAAGGGTTGAAAATTCTTTTCCGTTGATAAGCTGGCGGATAACTCCCGCCACATCATCCGCAGGTATGCGTTTCTGATCGCCGGTATCTCTTTCCCTTATCGTGACGGTTCCTTTGTTGGGGCCCTTCAGAGAATCATAGTCGACGGTAACGCACCACGGGGTGCCCACCTCGTCCATTCTGGCGTATCTTTTGCCGATGGTGCCGGAATCATCGTAATAAGCGGGTGTTTCGGAAGAATGCACATCGGCGAATATCTTTTTCGCCAGGACATCCAAGCCGTCCTTGTCCATCAACGGGAAGATGCCTACCTTTATGGGCGCGATTCCGGGTACGAGTTTCATAATCGAATAACCACGTTTTTCGTCATTGAAGTAGCTGTGTTCCAACACGGAGTAGAATATCCTGTCCAAACCGTAGGAAGGCTCTATTACATGAGGAATAACGCGTTTTCCGTTTACTTTCTCCGTTACTTCACGGACTTCGAAATACTCGTCTGTAAGAACGATTCTTTCGCCGTTTATGTTGAGGGTGATTTTGTTGTCGAAGATGTTGTCTTCGGTTTCGGATTCAAGGGCGGAAGCAATGTCCTTAGCCTTTTCTTTGAAAGCCGGACCCAGTTTTTTGTGATTGGCCACGACCTTTTTGAAAGTCATCTCCTTGGGTTCGTCGAACATTTCGAAATGAGACAAATCGGCTCCGGAGAACTCCGAATGTCTGGAAAGATCCCAGCATCCTCTGTCGGCAATACCGGTGATTTCGGTCCATCCGTACGACAAAAGCACTTCGGCGTCCCAGCAGTCGGCGGCATAGTGCGCCATTTCATCCTTCAGATGCTGTCTGAATCTGAGTTTTTCGGTATCGATTCCCACTCTTTCCAGGAGTTGTTTGGTAGTGTACACGAAATAAGCCAGTACGGGATTCGCGATGACTCCTTTATCCACAGCCTCAGCCACGGTCATCGTAACTGTTTTATCGGTGTCGTTGGGCAGAAGCGTAAGTTCACCGTTCTGCACTTCCGAGAAACGGGGCCAGCTCTTGTCTTCGGGATTTACAAACAATTCAACTTCCATCATGTTGAATTCTCTCATCCGTATCATTCCCTGGCGGGGAGAAATCTCATTTCTGTATCCCCTGCCGGTCTGAATAACGCCGAGAGGCAATTTTTCACGGTTGTATCTGTACAGATTCTGGAAGTTGACGAATATTCCCTGGGCGGTTTCCGGTCTCAGATACCCGATTCTTGAAGAACCGGGACCGATGGTGGTTTTGAACATAAGATTGAAATCTTCGATCTTGCCGAGTTCTCCGCCGCATTCGGGACATTTTATGTTAAAGTCCCTGAAGGCTTTTTCCAATTCGGCGGGGCTCATGGTATCGGGATTTTCACAAAAATTCCCTACGAGATGATCCGCTCTGAAAGGAAGCTGGCACTCTGTACAGTTGACCATATAATCGGAGAACTGTTCAACATGTCCCGAAGCTTTGAAGACATCTTCCGGGTTGATGGTTTCCGAATCGATTTCGATGAAACCCTCACGTACTTTGTAGATGTTTCTCCAGGCTTCAAGGATGTTGTTCCTCATGGAGGTTCCAAGAGGTCCGTAATCGAACATCCCGGCAACTCCGCCGTAAAGCTCGAATGAAGGCCAGATATACCCTCTGCGTTTACAGACGGACATCAATTCTGTACTGATATCTTTACTCATTTGAATTACCAATCAGGGCTATGAGTATATCCACGTCGTAAACCATTCCGACAAGTTCGTCTTTGGATCCTCTTACGGGGATCTGTCCGAAGTCATGAAGCTTCATAAGCCTGGCAACTTCCGATATGGATGTTTTCTTGTACACCGTTATCGGGTCCTTGATCATGAAATCACTGACCTCTTTGTCTTCGTTGAGATACTTGTCGGTTGCCGTGTAGAACAGAGGCAGAACGTTTCTGTATCCTGCGAGGGTGGTGTCTTCTATTCCGAGAATCTGCATTGCTTCCGGATCTCCGGCCTGATCGCTGAAAAGGTCACGGTCGGTTATGATGCCGGTAAGATTTCCGACGCTGTCCAATACAGGCATCGCGGGAACGTCACTGAGCCTCATTGCGGGAATCGTGTATGAGAGGGGTTCATGTTCCCAGGCGGTCACACAAGTAATCTTGATTACTTCCTCCGCAGTGATTTTGCTCTTAAGGGCTCTGACATCGTCAAGCAAATCCGTGGGGGTTATGATACCGACTAGTTTTCCGTCTTCGGTGACGGGAAGTCTGTGAAATCTCTCCCTGTAGAAAATTTCCGCCGCTTCGCGAACAGTGGTTTCGGTGCTCACGGATACGGGGTCTTTTTTCATGATGAGAGACAGTTGGTCCTCCTCGAAGTTGTTGAATATATCTTTCCTGGATACAACCCCGACAAGTCTTCCGTCGGATCCGCGTATTACAGGGAGTCCGGTCAGATCGTTCCTGACCATTACATTGATTGCTTCATTTCTTGTTCCCGGCACCTCAGCTACAATGGGTGCCAGTGTCATAATCTCCGATACTCTTTTCATTTCTTATCAGCCTCAGGCGATCTAACCGTAATTACCGGGCGTTTGGAAGACCGGACAACTTTATCGGCTACGCTTCCCATAAGAAGTTTTGAAACACCCGACCTTCCGAGTGTACCCAAGACTACCACGTCATGGTTTTCCGATTCTTCGAGAATAACCTTTATCGGAATACCTTCCGCCAATTTTTTCTCCACTTTGACTCCGTATTCCCTGCCGAGTTCTTCCACGTAACCGAGAGCGACTTTGCCTTCGTTTTCCAGTGTGTGGTAAACGTTCATTACCGCAGTGTCCATCGGTATGTTTCTGAATATTGTCTGGTCGACAACATAAAGGGCGGTGACGACACCTCCGCTGAGTTTTGCAAGCTCCAGAGCAGTCCTCACGGCCGCCTTGGTATATTCACTTCCGTCCGTCGGTACTAGAATCTTATCAAAAGCCATTGTTCATCACCTTTATTTTGTCATATTGAAACGTAATATACGTTCGTTGCCCATGAACATGCCGTCAACAGTTCCGTCCTTGGACGGAAACACGGTGATATCGGCCTTCATTCCTGGTCGGAGCCCGATTCCTTTCTCATCATATAATAGCTTTCGTCCGTCAATAACAAGAGTTTCCCAGAATTTTTTACGGGTTCCCCCCTGAGATGCCAAAACAGAAAGATAGCGTCCGGCTTCTTCCCGCAGGTCTGGCGAACAAAGCATTGCGTTATCGGTTCCCAGGATGGTTCTGTTTCCGACTTCTTCCATTGTCGCATAGGGGGGATTCAATCCAAAGAACGCGTTGGATCTCGGACATATCACAATCGGCACATCTTCATCCGCGCATTTGATCAAATCCATCTTCTCGGCGGATGCCATGTGAACGATGAAGGAAGGTGAAAGTGCCAGTATATCATCGATATCTTCTCTTTTTCCTTCGCTGGCATGTATTGCGAACATTTTGCCTTTGCGTTTTGTATGTTCGGCGACCGACTCGGAATAAGACAACGGCATATCGTTTATTCCGGACAGACCGATTCCGTCGGCAACTTCCAGAATTTCATCAATTTCGGAAGGATCGTATTCGTCGGAAACGGGGCGTCCCATGATGACGGCATCCGGAACGGCGTTTCTCAAAAGTTTGCATCCTTCGACACCTCCTTCTCTGAAGTCTATGAATGTACCGATGCCGTTGGAATATGATTTTTCGGAATATTCTTTGATATTTTTTGTCAGTGTTTCTTTTGAAGCTTCGGACAGATATCTGTGTTTGAGGCCTCCGGGGCCCACAAGATCGTTGAGACCGATATTATTCGGAACCGTCATTCCGCAATCGGCACAATGGGTATGTCCGTTGACCGGAGGGCTCATGATAAATCCTTTTGAAACCGGGGTTTCGGGACAAACGCCTTCCGAAATTTCAGCAATTAAACCGTCTTCTGCCAGAACGTATCCTTCAATGGGGCCGTCCGGCGTGATGACGGTTCCGCTGAAATACTTCATGTCCGTCAATTGCATCCATTACATATTTTGTTCTTTCGTACGTAAAATACAAATATTCATTTTTTCCATTTCCTGATTCAAGGTGATTCTAATGATTAAAGTCATAAAAGAAGAATGTACCGCATGCGGTGCATGTGCCGACGTCTGTCCTCAGGACGCCATCGTAATCGAAGACTTTGCTGTAATCGATAATGATGCCTGTGTGGAATGCGGCGCATGTATTGATGAGTGTCCTCAGGACGCCATCGTAGAAGAATGAAATCCATTACCGGCCGTCCGGCCGGGAATATTTTTTAATTACGCCCAATAAGGCTTTTTGGAGAATTTGTAAGCCATCTGCACGGCGTTGGCGGCTTCTCCGCAGGCGGTTATGATCTGTTTGTATTTACCGGGATAATCAACAACGTCTCCGCAAGCGAATATGCCCTTTCTGTTCGTGGACATATCCATATTGACTTTGACAAGTCCGTCGGGTGTCAGGTCCAATCCCCACTTTGTCAGAATACCGAGATCTGCGGTTATGCCGATATTGATTACGGCCAAATCGGTAGGTATGTCGAATCTGCGTCCGTTCTGTTCAACGGTCACGGATTTTAACACACTGTTGCCGTTGAACGAAATGGGTGTCGCGTCCATAACTTTCAGGATGTTGCTTTCCTCCAGGGAAGTTACGTTCATTTCATCCGCACGGAATTCGGGTCTTCTGTGCACAATGGTGGTGTCTGTGACGGAATCGGCAATCAAAGCCATTTCTATGGCGCTGTTTCCGCCTCCGAACATTGTAACTTTCTGTTCGACAAGTTTTTCTTTGACGGGCAATAGATATTCAACGCCTTTTCCCGCAAATTCCTCCTCTCCGGGAATATCCAATTTGCGCGGGTTAAATTCTCCCATGCCTATTGCTATGATTACAGTAAGCGTTTTGTATTCGCCTTTGTCGGTTACGATAATAATTTCTTCGTTTCCGTCTTTAATCTCAAGAACCTTTTCAAACTCTCTGATTTCACATCCCAGATTTTCTGCCTGGGCATAAAAACGGTCGGAAAGTTTCCTGGCCTGAACGAGTTCGAATCCGGGGAAGTTCTGCACTCCTTTTTCAGGGTACAGTCCCACTAATTGTCCGCCTACGCGACCCGAATCGATAATCAGCGTGTTCATCAATTTGGATCTGGCGTAAATCCCTGCAGTAAGGCCTGCTGGACCGGCACCGACGATGACTGTATCGTATATCATCCGGACGGGAAATATAGTGTCCATATAAAAGAATGACTGAAAAAAGTCAAATAAATTTTCGATAATCGTAAAAAATTTATGTTTTTCATTAGAATATTCCGGTTTTGTTAAGAAACGTATGGACATTCTCTGCTCATTGCGTAATTTAACAGGGTATTCGGTTTAATTTAATAGTCGCAAAGTAATATCATCCGCAGAGGTAGGATATGGACGCACCCGGATTCGCAGATGTTCTGCTGAACTTGATATTGGATGAAATCGACGATCTGATAATAATACACGACTCCTCGCATAACGTAGTGTGGATGAACCGTGCCGCATTGAAGGCATTCGGCAAAACCGGGGATGAGGTAATAGGTATCAAGTGCTACAGACTGCTCGGACGTTCCGCATGCTGCGCGGATTGCGAAAACATATGCAATCAGGTTCCGGTTCGCCGGAAAGAACCAAGGGTTATACCCGGCACCGGAGAAAAGTACGAATGCACCACGGTGCCTTACTTTGAAGACGGCAAGGCAAAGTTGGTGATTCAGCATATGAGGCCGTTCGGAAAGCCATAAATAGGGTTCTGACATTCCAGAGATTTATGGAAATACTGTCTCAGTTTTCGGCAATCATAATCGCTTGCATCGGATACTTGGCAATTCTTATGGCTTACGATATAATCTATAAGAATAAAAAAGCCTGATCTGTGTACGTTCGAATAGCCGAAGCCCGTATATTTTTGTCCTCAGACGTCGGAACCGTATCACTGTCGAACCGGAACAGACCCGATTTTGTTAAAAGAAGCGTAAAAACAGTATTCCGGGTTAATTCTCATCGGAATAAATATCTAAGAATTGACTCAAACCCGCTCCGACGGAACGGGGTCGATACAGCAGATTAAATATTTGTCGTTCGGTTCCGATATGTGGAAATAAAAAAAACAGCGGTAAACGCAAGAAGATTATTCTTTCTTTTTGCGGCGTTGGCATTCATAGGATTGGGTATTTATTCCATGGGGTACAGAAACCATGGTGTTCTTATCCTGATAGTGGGGATGTCGGGATTTTTGATAGCCTTGTCCGTACTCAAATTTTCTTTCAGAGTTCAGGGTTCAATCGAAGCCAAAGAACGAAGGGAAAATAAATATCGTAAGTAAATACGTAAAAAGTTTGAAAGATCCAATCCGAGTTATTCAGACTTAGTATCTCTGACGTCTTCCGCCACCGTTTCTGTCGGCAGGGCGGTGTTTCTGGAAACAGTCTCTGCAGTACACGGGTCTTCCTTCTGTCGGTTTGAAAGGTACCTGACATTCTCCGCCGCAATCTGAGCAGACAGTGTCGAACATCTCGCGAGGTTCGTTATTTCTGTCTCCATAGTTCCTGTTTCTGTTTCCTCCGTAGGCCATAATTATCTCTCCTATCTATCTCGGCCCTAATACTACTTCCTAACCTTCCCTACAGCGTACAGGGAGCTATATCAGAATGCCTGTATTCTCACATTGTGCTACCGATTATAAATCTTTGCATTCGGTCAGCAATGGGGACAGGACCAGAGTCCGTTGTAAAAAATCATATCCCTGCCGCATCTGGGACATCTGTGATCGATATCGGAACCGCGAATAATTTTCCCGTTGAGGTCTTTTGATGCCCAAAATATCAAATCCGTCAGGAAATCAGCCCTCTCGGTTTCTTCCGCACAATACAGATTCAAATTGTCCGCCTCGTTGTAAAGTCGCAGATTCATTCTGTTCAGTGCGGATGCAATATTTTTGTGAGAAGTTGCGGAAATTATCTTTTCGGAAAAAATGTTATTTCTGTATCTGACGTCGAGATATTCGATGGATTTGTTAAGGAACAAATCAAAAGCATCCTCATCCGGACGAACTGGTACGGAGAGTATCAGGTTTCTTTTAGGTTCCAGCTCGGGATGCCGGTTTATTATGCGGGAAAGTGTATCGTGTAATTCGTCGCGCATGGATCCTTTAACCATTCCGTAGGATCTGCGAATAGTGTCGATATCCTCTATTCTGCCTATGGAACCTAAAGTTTTAGCGGCTTTGGAAAATTCTTCGCCTCTTTTGTACCGTATGATTTCCAGCATCAGAGGGATTCTTTCTTCGATTTCTAAAAATGCGGAGAGGTATCCGATACAGGCACCGCGCACTGTTTCTGTATCCCTGATACTCATATCTCTGATCGTTGCGGCAACGTAGGATTCTCTGACGTCCGTAAGCAACATGATGACTTCGGTACGGACTCTTTCGTCGTCGTAGGATAAATAATGCTCCAGGATAGGCGCATACTCTGGTCGGTAATGCACAACTAACCATCTGTCGGCGGATATACCGCCCGGTCTTCCGGTTTCTATTTTATCTATGCCGCCGATAAAACGTTCCAGATAGCCAGCTTTACCGGAAGATGAGTTTCCCGTGTTAACCGGATTCACTTGAGGTCGTCCCTTGTTTCCAGGGCCATTCTGAGCATTGCGGCTTCTTCTTGTGTAAAGGTGATGCCCTTGCCCATTTTGCTGCGATCGGGAGCCCATTCTCTGATGTCATATTTGGGCTCATTTTCGTTCCAGCGGACTATGTTCAATTCTTTTTTCCACCCTTTGGAAGATTCGGACAACACCGCAATCTCTTCTACAACCTCGTATTTGAATTCATTAGTCATGTTTTTACCGCTATCGGGATTCTATTTTTAGTATTTAAAATAGCAGAAGAGACATCGATAATAAATAATGACGTGATGATATAAACAGTCCCAGTGTAAATATATGCAAAAAATTATTACACCGTTTGTCTTAGGATTATTCGCATCTTTTATATATTTGTAAAGACAGTTTACGTTTATGTCATTCTTTGATAATCCTAAAAATTTTGGATTGGCAGCTATTGTGATAGGTGCCATCAGTTTGATAATGGGAATCGTAGGCATCGTTAACGGAGCCTTGGCCGACCCCATCGCGACAGGATCTGTTGTTGCGTCGGCAGGTACGCTTGCGTTCGGTGCTTTGATTCTCGGAGTGGGACTGCCCGTGTACAAGGGAGAAGAATCTAACAAGCTTAACATTCTCGGAATGTTTGTCAGATTCGTCGGACTTGCAATAATCGTTCTCGGAATATTTACCGGTGCAGGACAAATAATCGACGACAGCCTGTCTGCAGGTATCGTATACATTGTTGTTCAGGTCGTTCTCGGTTTGGTCCTTATGTGGATTGCCGGAAGAATTGTAGATGGATCTGTTGACACACTTGACAAAATCATCTGGATTGTTCTTCTCGTTGTGTTCGCAATACTCACAATATTCTTCCTTTACGGCATCATAGCGCCTTTCCTCGTCGACGGTTACGTACTGATCGATGCGGTAATCGCTGCGATAGAGAGCCTCTGTTACTTCATTCTGGCTGCTTTCCTCTTGGTATCCGTACTTTCAGAGGATGTTAAGTCCGCAATGGGAATGTAAGTTTGCAGAACCGGGCAGAACCAATCAAACCTTTTTCACAATTTTTAATTTATAAATATCCTTTTTACAATCGGTTTTCGATAATACTTATATATCTATAATTTTTAATCATAATGTCGATAACAAGACAGGATATACAAAAGTGTCCAGGTACTTTATGGAACGGACGAGTTGATCTGAATGGATATGGGTCTCGTCGTAGCTCTGACTGCAATTATATTTATTCTGTTGATTTTTTCAGCATATTTCTCGATGTCCGAGATGACATTTTCAACAGTTAATACGATTAAATTAAAAAAATTAGATTCCGAAGGTGTATCCAACGCCGCAAAGGCAATATCTCTAACTGAAGATTTTGACAAGTTTTTGACTACGGTCTTAGTCGGCAATAATTTGGTAAACATCGCAGCTTCGACAACCTGTGCGATGTTGTTTACCGAACAGCTTTTGCCCGGCAATCCCGGTCTTGCTACGGTATTGGCAACAATAGTCATGACACTTCTCATTCTGACTTTCGGGGAAATTCTTCCAAAGACACTGGCTAAGCGAAATGCCGAGCGTTATGCTTTGAAACTCGTCAACTCCCTGTCGATGTTTGTAACGATATTCTATCCGTTGTCCTGGGCATTTGTAAAGATGGGAAACTTCCTTACCAAGAAAGAAGACGAGGATGCCGCTCCGACGCTGACCGAGGATGAACTCGTAGTAATGATCAATGAGATCGAAGAAGAGGGAACTCTTGAAAAAACCGAAAGCGATCTGATTAAATCCGCCATCACTTTTGATGACACCAAACTTTCCGAAGTCTATATACCCAGAGTTGACATAGTTGCCGTAAGCAAAGACGTTAATATGGACGAATTGAAAGATATTTTCATACATACGGGCTACTCCAGAATACCTGTTTACCATGAAAATATCGACAGAATCGTTGGTGTTGTAAACGCTAAAGATTTCTACCGAAGATATGTGGAAAACGACAATTTCAATATTATCGATATAATCCGTCAGGTGCAGTTCTTTGATGTTTCAACAAATATTGACGAAGTTTTGAATGTAATGCAAAGGACAAAGGTACACATGGCCGTTGTTCTCGATGCGTTCGGAGGTACCCTGGGTATCGTAACCCTTGAAGATTTGATCGAAGAACTTGTCGGAGAAATCTGGGACGAAAGCGATGATATTACGCTTCCTGTGGTCCGTGAAGCCGACGGATCTTACACGGTCCTGGGGGATGCCAACATATTCGATGTAATGGAAGATCTGGGCCTGGACTTCGATCCCGGTGAATACCAGGATTACAATGTAAGCGGATACATTCAATATGTTACCGGGAAGATACCCCGCAGGGGCGCAGTAATAGAACTGGACGGTGTCACAGTCACGGTTCTGTCCACCAAAGGCAGACGTGTGAAGGACGCAAAATTCGAACTTAAGCCCGATGCTCAGAACTCGGAAGAGAGTTGAAGTAATCTTTCAATACGTCGATAGCCAGCTCTCTCTTTGCGGGATATGAAGCAACTTTGCATATGAAGGAGATAACATCTCCTCCGGCGCCGATTCTGTATTTGCCGGACATTGCATCCTGTTTGTCCAATCTGAAAAAGAAACTGCAGTCTTCATCGATACGTTCTTCGATTTCGTTGGAGATCCAATTAATAACATCTTCGCCCAATCTTTCAAACAATCCGTCGATGTCTTTCTTTTTTGTAAGACTGACTTCCAATATTCTGGTAATGTTGCCCAGCTCTCCCTCGGCAATCTCTTCGGTATATTCGTCAGTACCAGTCAATTCCGCAAACATGTTCGAAATACGATCCGCATCCTCGGTGGAGTATATCATTACCCGGGATTTTACCCATACAAAAGCAGGTTTCATTCGTTTGCCTCTTCTTTAATTTTCTTTTCGGCTTTGGGAAGCAGTGCCGCAAACTCTTCCGCTCTTTCGGAAGATACCGCAACAACGGTATTTTTTGTTCTGAACAAAACTCCCTGCTCGCATCCTGCACAGGTATAGTATCTGTACTTGTAGTTTCTGAAACTTATGCCCGCATAATTTCTGAGTTCATTCATAACTCCGTAGCGAGTGTCTAGTATTTTCTCAATTCTGTAACTGCGGGTTTTGAAATATTTTATCACGACTTTATCTTCATACACTTCGGTACTCAGTGTGAATTTCCGAAAGATTATGAAAAACAGAATTGTGATGACCGCGAATACGGCGAGCAACCACCAATTGGTCCACCCGAGTATGGCGCTCACAAGAATAAACAGGTCAGTAGGTATAAGTATCGCCATAGTCGCTTTTTCAACCGTTTCGGGCACGACTCTCAACCTTTCGCTGAATACGGGTTCCATATTATCCGAATGTTGGTCGGAGTTATTTATTTTCCGCACGGACGCTCCACCTGGCATGCAAAAAGGGAATGTTTATATCGTACTTCTTTATTGGTCAATATCGTTGGGCCCATAGCTTAGCTTGGTGGAGCGTCCGGCTGATAACCGGAAGGTCATGTGTTCGAATCACATTGGGCCCACTCATTTTCATCTGGCATACCTTATTTTTTAGACCAATCACTTCTTACAGACTTCATTTCCGGCCAAAGGCCTGTGATATTTTCCCGTGACGGATTCAGTCTCTATTCTGTATACCGCCGTAGGAGGTATTTTCGCATCATCCATGCCGGTCTTTCCGGGCATGAGCTTGTCTACGACTTTCAGAAGCATTTTCTTCTTTGTTTCCTGATCGTCCACCATCTTGACCTTTCCGCGTATGATTACGGATTCGTAAACTGTGGTTGTGTCGCATGCCGCCACACCGCAGTTTTCATAACCTGTTCTTTCCCAAACCGTAAAACAGACCCGCGGATCCCTTTTGAGATTTTCGATTTTTTCGCCCAACCTGCGTCCGTGTATGTAGACGATTCCGTCCATCATCACATAGTTGACGGGTGCGGCGTACGGATAACCGTCTTCACCGTTAGTGGATATAACTCCGACATCGATTCTGTTCAAAAATTCTGAAATTTCTTTTTCTTTCATGCTGTTTTTCTTCATATTGGGTTGCATCATAAATCACCTCTCGGTACTTTAAACGTAAAAGGGTCTGGTGTAATAAATAGATTTACGATTTTGTGTTTTTTGAAGCGATATTGATGAGATATTTATCGGTTTATAGATCAAAACAAGCAATAATCAATATTTGTTCCAATCATGGGATTAAATGTTGTATCTGTTGTTAGAAAGTATGATTGAATCCAATATTGAAACAAAAAAGCTTGTCATTGGATGCAACTACAAAAGTTATTTATACTAATAATACGTAATATCTATTACACGCGCAGAGATTGCAAAGTTGAAGGATGTGGCTGTTCTTCGGAAAAGTCAACCCGGAAACTTTATGGCCCTGCAACGACAAGGACGAAAAGAATGATATTCTTGAGTCATCGTGAAGGATTCCCTACTGGAATCATACGAAGAAACGGAGTGCCTCGGGCGTTTCTAAGGTGAAACGCTTTCGGGGAAAATTATACTCGACCTTCGTAAGGTCTGCGCGTGTGATGCGGTTGTTTTGTTTATTTTTGTAATACTGATTATTCTGTTCAAAATCTAATTCAATGTCAATCGTTTTTGAGCATGCTCAGAAAGTATTCATCTCTTGTTTATTATCTGCGTTTAATGACTTTATATTTTTGAGATTCTGATTTCTGAAAAGATCTGATTTATCCTATCCGTATTGTGGGCGCATCCGGTTTTCAAAATACTGTTGGATGCAACTAAGAAAGATACTTATATTGTGTATCTCGTACTAACTTGTGCACGCGCAGAGATCGCAATAAGCAAGTAGGATTGAGCCCGGTTCTGTGCGGAATCTTTGGCTCAAAAATCTGAATGTTGCGAACCCTGTTTAGACAATCGACGACAGAATTGGAACGGTCGAACGGAATTGAAACGAGATTTCCCACTGGAATCACGCGATGATTCATGCCCCTCGAACGTTCCTGGAAGAACGGATCGGGGGAGTAAGTTCTGAGTCATCGTGGCACTCTGCGCGTGCAGTGAGCCTTACGTTCAGACCTGTCATTCAGTTCTTGTATATAGTATGATTCATAAAAAGTCGGCTTCAGACCGCAAGAAATGAAAATATTGTAAAAAGTTTAAATTTATACTATAACGGCCTCAAACGTTTTCTCTCCAACCCTCTGTTGCGTAATTATCAAGATAATGACTGTGCGTTAACGGCACCCAGACGGCAACGCTAAGGTCTATATGGCCATATGCCAAACCGGCATACATCGGCCCCACATCACTTTCTTTTAAATTTACCGTGTACCCCAATTCTTCCAACAGGTGCATTAACACAGTAGAAGATCCGACGGCGCAGGCCCAATTTACCAATCCGATATCGATGTGACCTCGATTGTTTTTATATTCAAGATCTCCCAGCCATCGATTCTTGACGGATTCGTTTTTGTCAAGCCACATTTCCGTGGCCCGCTGGACACTTACATCCTCGTCTTCAATGAATGCCAGCAGATCGTTCAATTCATCGATGGAATATGTATATCTCGATAATAAATCCGCAAGATCCTTATCCGATTCCAGTAGTCCGTTTCTTGTCCAGGATTGAATGGATTCGGCATCTCCGTAAACACCTAAGTCATCATCCAGGCAGATCATGTCGTATTTTCCTATTGCCCAATGAGGATCCCATAAAGTAACAACGATACAATCTTTATTTTTGTATGCGGCATCGAGAGTGGAAAGCATACCAGCTTCCGAACTTGATTGAAGCTTATAATTCAGATCGTAGTATTCTATGGCCGTACCGGTTATCTCCATGATGCCGGCTCCGGCGTCAATGCCTATGATGGTACCGCCTAACTTATCGTTGTGAGCATTGAGATCCGATATTCCGGTTATTTTCAGTTGGTTAAAAGTATATTGAGTAATGTACAAACCCATCCCGGCTTCTTTATCGATGACGTTGCCTGCATAGGTTATCGGTTCGGACTCATCACTTTCCAAAAAGAATGCACCGGCGCCGACTACAAGCAACATCGCAATTGCAACGGCACCGACTTTCAGAGTTCGGTTTCCGTTCTTGGTTTTTCTTTTCTCGGAACTGAAAGCCTTCGGTTCGGATTTTGTGAAAGACTGTGTCAATCTGTCTAATGTTACTGCAATCAATACAATGGACAAACCCGCTTCGAATCCTATACCGACATCGATTCTGCTCAATGCATAAACTATGTCTCCTCCGAGGCCGCCTCCGCCGATCATTGCGGCTATGACCACCATTGACAGCGACAGCATAATGCACTGGTTAATTCCGGTCATTATCGAAGGCATAGCAATAGGAAGTTGAATTTTGGTCAATTTATGCCATGTTGTGGAACCGAATGCATCTGCAACCTCGTTCATTTCTTCGGGAACCTGTCTTATGCCAAGATTCGTTAAACGGACAACCGGAGGCATCGCGAATATTACTGTTGCAATAACTCCGGGTACGATTCCCAGTCCAAAGAATATCACTGCCGGAATCAAATAGACAAAAGCCGGCATTGTCTGCATAAAGTCCATCAGAGCTTTGACGAAAGAATTGGATTTTTCGCTTCCCGAAGCCCAAATACCCAAAGGTATGGCAAGGACAACCGCCACTATCGTGGAAACGATGACCATGTTGAGTGTGATCATCGAACTTTCCCAGTAACCCATGTAATAAATAAGATAAAACGAAGCTCCGATAAATAACGGCATCACTAAACGTTTTGTTATCAAAACCGAGATGAATATCAGAATTATGATAAACACCAAAGGATCCGGATAATTGAGGATATTCCCGATAATCCGAAGAAAGCCGTCTAAAATATTGCTCAGAAGGTTTAACAGGCCTCCGAGATAAGTTTCAATCCAATCCACTGCGAATTCTGCCGCTTTTCCTATTACGGAAGTCATTCGGTTACGCCTCCGTTAAGAGTATCGGCCGCCACGGAGGGACTCACGGTTCCCAGGAAAAGACCCGTATCGGATACTACTGGTATGGGGAAATCGGTAGTAACCATAATCTGGATAACATCACTCATAGGAGCATCGGGACCGACAGTCGGCATTTCCACGACTATGTCCGATAAATCCTGTTCTCCGGCTTTTACGGCTCGAAGAACATCGTCCGATTCCACCCGGCCCAAGAAACGGTTATGTCTGTCAATAACAAGCATGTCGTTTCTGTCAAGACGATCCATTATTCTCAGTGCGGTTCTCGGTCCCTGGGTAACATACAGCAGGTTTCTGGGTCTTCTCATGAATATTTCGGCGGTAAGAACCTTTGTTCTGTCGACTTCCTTTACGAAACGGCTTACGTATTCGTCGGCAGGATTCTGAAGTATGTCTTCGGCCCGGCCGATTTGAACGATTTTACCGTCTTTCATCAAAGCGATACGGTCTCCGAGCTTCAGGGCCTCATCCAGATCGTGTGTGACGAATAAAACGGTTTTACCGAGTTTCGATTGAATTTTTACGATCTCGTCCTGCATATCATTACGTATCAAAGGATCCAATGCACTGAACGCTTCATCCATGAACAGGATGTCGGGATCGGTAGCCAACGCGCGGGCCAATCCCACTCTCTGTTTCATGCCTCCGCTAAGGTCGGAAGGCATGCTTTCTTCGTATCCCGCAAGTCCGACCAAATCTATTGCTTCTTTGGATTTCTCAAGACGTTTTGCTTCAGGCACGCCCTGCATCTCCAATCCGTATGCAACGTTATTGATAACGTTCCTGTGGGGTATCAGTGCAAAATTCTGGAATACCATGGACATTTTCTTTCTTCTTGCAATGCGGAGATCATTCTCGTCAAGAGCAGTGAAATCCAATCCGTCTATTATGACACGGCCGGAGGTAGGTTCAATCAAACGATTCATACAGCGTTCCAAAGTTGACTTTCCTGAACCGGAAAGTCCCATCAAAACGAAAATTTCGCCTTCCAGAATATTAAAAGAGACGTCGTAGAGCCCAACATTATGAGATGTTCTGTTCTGAACTTCTTCTTTGTCATACCCCCTTTCAAGGAGTTTGAGGGCTTCTTCGGGACGCCGTCCGTAAATTTTGGATAAATTTTGAACCTGTATCATAATGCGGTTGCCTTCGGAATCTACCGGAGTCTCCGCTCCCGCAAAGATATCCTCGGCGGTACGTCCTTCTTTTCTGACGGGACGGTATTTTTTTGTGAGGTTTTTGACGGAACCCTTTACCCGGACTCCGATCTTATGCATATTTGTTGATAAAGCCTCATTGAACTTGTCATCCAAGGCCTTAATCGGTCTTTTTGTTGTTATCTTTGAGGACATTATTTGTCATCTCCGAAATTCGAACAATGTTCGGTACCGATTTCTTAAGCGCATACGCTGAAGAAATCCAACAATGTTAGTCGCAGGATCAACCCACGGATTGAATTCCATGGGGATTTCTTAGCGTATGAGCGGACGGGCACCCGTATTGTGCGGGATGCGGAGCGTCCTATTTTCTGATCGGCACGAATCTGCTCCGAACTCAGGACGCAAACAGATACAGAATACCTGTTTTCGTCAAGGCGTGCTTTGCCACACTCAGCATCATATATAAATTATAGGGTTTTTTGGTATTTTCGCCGATATTCCGGCTATCCAGTTAAAACAACCGACTTATCGTTATGTGTATATTCAATCGTGATTTGATTTTTGTAAATGTATAAAATCCTTATTTTCTCGCATTAATTTTTAATTGCGTTAAACGTATTAACAGACGTACGTTGTTTGATGTAATAAAATTGCAGTGAGATAAATCCGGGAATACCCAATAAAACGTTGTTTGATGTATTGAATTCATAAAATGTCTTGATTCAATGTCGAATATACTGTCAAATGTACGATTATGAAAATCAACTTAATTCGCGTATATTTTACGTTAAAAGCAGTGAATGAGTAAATTTAATACGAAAATCGTAGAATAGTTGAGTTTATATACAATGAACACGTTAGTATGTTCTGAGGTGAGACCCAATTTCAAAACGCAAAGTAACTAAGATCTGCGGCGAGGACATGAACGGAGTAACGTATCCCTTGGTAGAGAAATGGCCGGTTGGTACCTCTCGATGGGATTGATGCTCACATCGTGTCTGTAAGACTCGACTGATGACCGCGACAAACCCCTGCCGCGAGGCAGGGCACTTACCTCCATGGGCTTTTTTCTGCATATTGCTTTTTCTGTATGTTCAATCGTAACGATTCAATATAACCGTAACAATCTTTATTTGCTATGGACGAAGGGATTCGTGAGAAAATATCTGAAATATGGCCGTACTTTACTGTTGCCGATGCCACAGCATGGGATACGGATCCGTTTGTTTCGTCTTTGATTCCGTCTTCGCAAAGACCTAAATCCATATTGCCTTCGGCCAAATCGGTAATTGTTGTAAGGACTCCGGTGTCTCCGACGATACTGCATACAGCCCCTTCAATCTTTTACAAAGAACATTACAAAACACTCAATATACAATTGGATTTGATTGCTCAGCAAATCGCAACCCTTTTGGATGCCGAAGGATTCGATGCCGTTCCGGTTGCCCGGGACGGATATCAAGGCATCAGAGGATTGAAAGAAGATTCCTCTTCTTTTTTTTCACACCGTCACGCCGCGTACCTTTCCGGATTGGGAACTTTCGGATTGAACAATACCTTATTGACAAAAACCCATGGACCCAGAGTCAGACTGACGTCCATAATAACCTCGGCTGAACTGAAACCGGGAACACCGTTGAAGGAAGATATATGCATAAAATGCGGAAAGTGCGTTTCATCTTGCCCTGCAAATGCTTTGAACGGCGATATGTACCCCGGCGGATTGGATAAAATGTCATGCGTCGGCAGAACCGAAAAACTGGCCGAAAGAGGAATCACCCCCTGCGGAATATGCATAGCAGTCTGCCCCATAGGAAAAAGAGTCATTCCGCCTTCCGAAGAATTTGTGAAATCGGTTCAAAAATATGAGCTTAGAAACTGAATTCATGGACAATCGTGTTGTTTTCCATGGACATAACAATTATAAAATTTAGTAAATGAGAATAACAATGATTAATAAGTATTATATAGTATAACCAATATGTTATAAACATGTCTTTGCAGTGGTTTCAAGGTGCCAGTGAGGAAGAATACGCCCTGACTGTCTACAGATTACAGGAGAAATGCGGTTTAACCTTCAGAGAAGCGATTGCCGTGTTGAACCCCAATCATTTTTTCGGAAGCCTTGCCGAACAATGGGACATAACCAAGGAAGCGGTCCATAACCTCAACAGACGCGGATGGGACAAAGTTTGGAACACGGTGGGCGAAGAAAATTGGGATGCCGTTGACGAACTTGTGCCAACTTGTTTCACTCATTCGTTCTAAAAAAACCATAATCGGATGATTATATGTCATATTCGCTTTTTCTCGCGATACTATTACAGGTCTGGAATGGTGATGGTGGGCCCGCCCGGATTTGAACCGGAGTCAATAGCTCCCGAAGCTACTAGCATACCAAGCTAACCCACGGGCCCAGTGCTCTGATGTATCAGGCACTATGATTAATACATTTGCTTTGAAGACTTTACGAGATCATATTCCTCAGTACATATTGCAGAATGCCGCCGTTGGACAGATAGTCTATTTCTGCCGGCACATCGGCTCTGCAAACAATCTCAAACTCAAGCTTCTGCCCTCCGCGGTAAGCGGTGACGGGGACTATGGAACCAGGTTCGATGTCTTCCAGATATATGTCGAAAGTCTCGGTGCCGTCAAGACCCAGAGTCCCGGCGTTCTGCCCGTCCAAATACTGCAACGGGAAAATACCCATTCCGATAAGATTGGATCTGTGAATTCTTTCGTAGGACTCCGCGATAACGGCTTTTATTCCCAACAAAAGAGGCCCTTTGGCCGCCCAGTCTCTGGAGCTTCCCGTGCCGTATTCTTTTCCCGCAAGAACAATCAGCGGAGTTCTGTCTTCGATATATCTTTCGGAAGTTTCGAATATCGTTCCTTTTTCGTTTTCGGGGAAATAAACGGAATGACTTCCCTCCGAACCGGGAACCAGTTTGTTCTTCAGCCTTATGTTGGCGAAGGTTCCGCGAACCATAATCTCGTGGTTGGCTCTTCTGGATCCGTAGGAGTTAAAATCTTCTTTCCGTACCCCCCGTTCTTTAAGATAAATTCCCGCATCGCTGTTTTCGGAGAAAGATCCGGCGGGGGATATGTGATCCGTCGTAATCGTGTCTCCAAGCACCGCAATGCATCTGGCACTCCGTATGTCTTTGATTTCCGGATCCTCGAATATATCTTCAAAGAACGGCGGTCTGCGTATGTATGTGGATTCTTCGTTCCAATCAAACAACGGCGATTCTTTGTACGGGACCGCGTCCCACCTTTCCGAACCTCGGAAGATGTTTTTGTATTCTTTGACAAAAGTTTCGGAGTTAACGTATTCCTTTTGTATTCTTTCCACTTCCCCGTCTTCCGGCCAGATATCTTTCAGGAAAACCTCTTTGCCTTCGAACATACCCAGAGGTTCGGTTTCAAAGTCGATGTCCACTCTTCCCGCGATGGCATAGGCAATCACCAGCGGCGGGGAAGCGATATAGTTGGCCTTTACCAAAGCGTGAATCCTTCCTTCGAAATTACGGTTGTTGGACGCAACGGCGGCAACCGCCAAATCATTGTCGACAATCTGTTTCGATACTTTCGGGGACAAAGGTCCGCTGTTGCCGATGCAGGTCATGCACCCGTAACCGCATACGTGGAATCCCAGATCTTCCATGTAATTCAGGAGTCCGGATTTTCTCAGATATTCCGTAACGACCTTTGAACCGGGAGCCAGTGAGGTTTTGACATAATCTTTTTTGGTCAGCCCCAGCATTCTGGCGTTCTTTGCCAATACTCCCGCGGCAATCATTACTGACGGATTGGCGGTGTTTGTGCATGAAGTGATGGATGCTATTACGACGGAACCGTCTCCCAATTTTTCCGAAGACGGCATTCTTCTTTTCGGTACGTTCAAATCTTTCAGCGTATCGTTGAAAGCGTCTTTCATCTTTGACAGAGGGATGCGGTCCTGAGGCCTCTTATGGCCTGCGAGAGAAGGTTCCACATCGTTCAGGTCAAGTTCCAGAACATCGGTGTATTCGGCTTCGCCGTTGTACCAAAGAGTTTGTTCCTTAGCATATTTTTCGATTGTATCGATGTGTTCCGGTTTTCTTCCGGTCAGTTTCAGATACTCTATTGTTTTACTGTCGATGGGACAGAATCCCATGGTGGCCCCGTACTCGGGAGCCATGTTCGACAGAGTGGAACGGTCCGCCAAATCAAGATTTTCGTAACCGGGACCGCAGAATTCCACGAATTTGCCCACGACGCCTTTTTCTCTGAGCATCTGTACGCAGGTAAGCACAAGGTCGGTAGCGTTTATGCCCGGCCTCAGTTTGCCTTTGAGTCTGAACCCTATAACATCGGGAAGACTCATGAAACTGGGCTGTCCCACCATTACGGCTTCGGCTTCAATACCGCCGACACCCCAGCCCACCACGCCCAGACCATTGATCTGAGGCGTATGGGAATCGGTTCCGAAACAGGAGTCGGGATAAGCAACGTTACGGCCTTCTTTCTCGGAAAGATGGACCACGGGCGAAAGATATTCGAGATTGACCTGATGACATATCCCGTTGCCCGGAGGCACAACACGGAAATTTCCGAAAGAATTCTGAGCCCATTTGAACAGTGCGTATCTTTCTTTGTTTCTTTCGAATTCCAACTCTTCGTTCAGATTCCGGGCTTCCGGTTCTCCGGAGTAATCGGTTTGAACCGAATGGTCTATTACCAAGTCCACGGGAACCAGAGGGTCGATGACTGTGGGGTCCAATCCCATATCGGCAACCGAATCCCTCATGGCCGCCAAATCCGCAACGGCGGCACCGCCGGTAAGATCCTGCAACAGTACTCTTGCGGGTATCCACGGCACATCTTCGTCAGATCTGTTCTTCGGTTTCCACGAAGATGCGGTTATCACGTCTTTGTCGGTGATGGTTTTTCCGTCTCTCTGCCTGAGCATCGATTCAACAATTACTTTGATGGAATAGGGCATTTTGGAAAGGTTTTCGATTATACCCTTCTCTTCGAGTTCCCTGAGACTGTAAACATCTATTTCTCCCTCGTCGGTGACGATGGTTCTGATGCACTTTCCTATCTCTTTCATTCTATCTCCCTGCCCGCATTAATACCGCGGAATATAATAAAGAGTCGTAAACGGAAACACGAGAAAGAATATCTTAAGATGTTTTAAATAAAAAAACCCGGCCCGATTGCCGGGATATTTGAATTTCACTTGCCTTCTTCTTCATCCCACTCTTTGAAAAGCTGGACGATTCCCTTTTTGGCAATGGACCAGCTGGGAACTCCGCCGGTTAGAACGGCGACCTGAACGGCTTCAAGAATCTCGGCTCTGGTGGCGCCGTAGTTCTTCGCCACTTTGGCCTGTGCGTATACACAGTCGTCGCAGGCTCTCACGCATACGCAGGCGAGAGCTATGAGTCTCTTGGTTTTCATATCCAGGGCTCCCTCGGACAGAATGGCATCATCCAAATCCCGGATGATATCCACAAAACCCGGAGTGAGGTCCTTTATGGCTTTCAGTGTGTTGGGTGCAAAATCACCCATGATTCTGCGCATTTCACAAAAAGACGCAGGATCTTTCCTTCCACAAGTTTCATTGTTGTCGGACATAGTGTGGATATAGACTCGGTTACTTTATGTAATCATCGTAATTAACAGCATTTAAACTGTTTTTATGACAGGCGAAACATTTCTTCGGATACGATTTTTTCAAGAACCTCAAAATTTTCCTTGCGGTTCGAGGCAATAATGGGGCATTCTTTGTCGTAAGATTCTTTTTCCTTGACGGAACCCACGAATCCTCCCGCCTCTCTTACAATCAAAGCACCGGCGGCAAAATCCCAGGGTTGCAGCGAAGCCTCGTAGTAAATGTCTATCCTTCCTTCGGCAAGCAGACACAATTCATAAGCCGCGGTACCGAATCTGCGTATGTCCTCGCAGAGGGGAAACATACGTTCCGAAATCCGGAAACACATGGAAGCCCGTTCTTTTTTGTAAGCGCTCCAGGAAGTGCAGAACATCGAATTGGCAAGGGGCCGGTCCGAAACGTGAATTCTATTATTTCCGGAATATGCGCCCTTATCTTTTTCGGCACGGAACATTTCGTCCGTGTAAGGTTGATAGACAAATCCCAGAGCGGGAGTTCCGTTCTCGGTCAACGCGACCGATATCGTGCTTACTTTCAGATCTCTGGCATAGTTTGCCGTGCCGTCGATCGGGTCAACGATCCATCTGTATTTTCCTTCGCCTTCTCCGCCGTCTTCTTCGCCGATAAACGAAGATCCCGGAAGAATTTCCGTTAACTTTTTTCTGAGGAATCTTTCCACCTCGTAATCGGCACTGGTTGCAATATTTTCTCTGGTTCCTTTGGTTTTTATAATCAGGTTTTCCCGGTTCAGCATAATGTTTCCGGCGGCGCGGATTATTTTTTCGATATCGTCAATCATCTTGTTTCAGTCATTCACGCATCGGATAAGGGAATAATAGCAGTTTCCTCGAAACCGTTCTGTTTTTCATGATTTACACATTCAATTTTTAACCCTTGAAGAGAGTACACAAGCGATGGACGACGACACCTGGTGGGATTTGGTCAATAAACTGACAGAGGTCCAGAGGGAACTTTTTGAAAAAAAGATACCCGCGCTGATAATTCTGGAAGGATGCAGCGGCAGAGTCATAGGACGGGTGGCGGGGGATCTTTTGAACAAATTGGAACCCAGAGGCGTAAAATACACTCATTTTCAACCCGAAGATCTCTTCTGTCCCGAGTTGAGTCTCCGCTTCTTGGAGGCTACGCCCGCAAAAGGTCAGCTCGCGGTTTACGACAGGGGATGGTATTCCCATGTGGCGGAAAATCTTGAAGGGATGTCGGACGAGAGATTGGAAAACAACATAAACGAAATCAACGATTTTGAAAAATATCTGGTTTATAACGGGGTTCTGCTTGTAAAGCTGTTTTTGACCGCAGAACCGGATAAAGCGGAAACACTGGCTGACGCCTTCGGACCCAGGCACAAAAAGAAATCCTTCCTGAACGACGACTATGTGGACGTGAACGTATACACCGGAGAACGGATGAAACGCATCATCAAAAAAACCGATACGCCTTACGCAAAATGGTCGATGATCGATATCGAAGATCCCGAACGGACGGCGTACAACAGCATTTACGCGATAACGAACGCGCTGAATCATAAACTGAGATACGTCCCCGCTCCGAGAGATGAAGAAATCCCGAGAATTTATGATAATCCGCGTAAAACGGTTGACCTGACCCTCGAAGCCGAAGATTACGACATCAAACTGAAAGAATATTCGAAGGAACTGATTAATCTTCAATCGAAACTGGCGGTGAGCAGCCGTTCCCTGATTGTTATATTCGAAGGCAGAGATGCCGCCGGCAAAGGCGGCAGCATAAAACGTCTTGCCCATGCCTTGAATCCCAGAGGTTATGTTGCCAAACCCATAGGCGTTCCCACCGACGATGACAGCAATCATACGTATCTGTGGAGATTCTGCAAAGAGATGCCCTGCTACGGCAGGATAACGATATTCGACCGCAGTTGGTACGGAAGAATGATGGTCGAACCCATTGAAGGGTTCTGCACCGAAGACGAATACCGCCGTTCCGCCGAAGAAATAAACTGGTTCGAAAAAATTCTTACGGATTCCGGCGCCGTCATAATCAAATTCTGGATGGAAATCAGCAAAGAAGAACAACTGTTCCGGTTTACCAAACGTCTTGAAAACCCCCTCAAGGAATGGAAGATTACAGACGAGGATTGGAGAAATCGGGCCAAGTGGGAAATTTACGACGAATACGTGGATAGAATGATTGAGAGCACGAACACGCCCTACGCCCCATGGTTCGTCGTTGAATCCGAGCAGAAAAAATACGGTCGTCTTAAGGTTTTGAAAACAGTCATAGACGAATTGAAAAAGGCTCTGAAAATTGAGTGATTACGTCGAACGACGACACCATGGTTCGACATTATTAAATAAGAAATTCCCTGTCTCGCAAATATGACGGAGGAATTCGGCGAAAAAATCGCCGGTGATATAGCGATGTCCTCGGAACCGGGGAAGACCATCCGCAAATGGAGAGAAGAATTCTCTCTGTCGCAGCAACAGCTTGCGGACAGCATGGGTGTCTCCAATTCCGTGATAAGCGACTATGAATCCGGAAGACGGAAATCACCGGGTGTGGCCGTTATCAAAAAGATGGTTGAATCCTTAATCTCGCTGGACGCGATGAACGGATATCCCGTTGCTTCGAGATACCGGCCGGAAGCCAGAGACGAATGTATTCTGGCCATGGAGGAGTTTGACGGAGGCGTGGATTCGGAAAGATTCATAGAAATCATTGCCGGAAAAAACATAAATCCCGACAAAATGCCTTCCAGGAAAATCTACGGATACACGATTGTGGATTCCATGAAGGCCATAGTGAATCTGAGTTCGGAAGACTATCTGAAGATATACGGTTGGAACATAGAGCGCGCATTGATTTTTACTGATGTGCATTTCGGAAGGTCGCCCATGGTTGCAATCAGAGCGCATCCTTTGACGCCGGGAATGGTAGTTTACCAAAACCCCGAAAATACCGATCTTTTGGCCATCAAGCTGGCCAAACTGGAGAAGATACCTCTGGTCACAACCAAACTGACAGTCGAACAGTTAACCCAACGTTTGAATAAACTTAAGGAAGGGAATTGAATGGATGTAGGAATTGTAAGTTACGGAGCGTACGTGCCGCGTTTCAGAATCAAACCCGAAGAAATCGGGAGGGTCTGGGGCGTTGACGGCGTAGGCATGGGAAGAGGACTGAGAATAGAAGAGAAAGCAGTCCCCTCGCCCGACGAGGATGTTATAACGATATCCGCGGAGGCGGCGAGATATATGATGGACAGAGTCCCCGACGTGAACCCGCAGGATATCGGAGCCGTTTACGTGGGTTCGGAGTCGCACCCTTACGCTGTGAAACCCACATCCGGAACCATTGCGGAGGTAATCAAAGCCACCCCTGCGCTGACTGCCGCGGATTTGGAATTCGCCTGTAAAGCCGGTACCGCCGGAATTCAGATGTGCGCCGGACTCGTGGGTTCGGGAATGATCCGCTACGGAGTGGCAATCGGAGCCGACACATCCCAGGGCGCTCCCGGAGATGCACTGGAATATTCTGCTTCCGCCGGAGGAGCCGCATTCCTTATAGGTTCGGAAAAAATAATCGCAAAAATCAACAAAACTTTGAGTTTCACAACCGACACCCCCGACTTTTGGAGGAGGGAAGGTCAGCCCTATCCCCGTCACGGAGGCAGATTTACCGGAGATCCCGCGTATTTCAGACATATAACCTCCGCGGCAAAGATGATGTTCGAAGAAATGGGCACCGCTCCCGAAGATTACAATCACGCAGTCTTCCACCAACCCAACGGAAAGTTCCCGGAAAGGGTCGCAAAGACATTGGGATTCACCCCCGAACAGATTAAAAACGGTCTGCTGACCCCGTACATCGGAAACACATACAGCGGTGCCGTACCCATCGGACTTTCCGGGGTTCTTGACAAAGCAAAACCCGGCGACAGAATATTCGTCGTGTCCTACGGATCCGGAGCGGGCAGCGATGCCTTCGACATAACCGTTACGGATGAAATCAAAAATTACAAAAAAGAGAACGCGCCCACTTTGGACAAGGTTCTCGAAAACCCGGTGTACATCGACTACGCAATGTATGCGAAGTACAAGGGAATCATAATTATGCCGGAGTGATAACATGAGAGAAGTAGCTATTGTAGGTACGGGAGTCACGAAATTCGGAGAACTCTGGGACAAATCATTCAGGGCAATCGGAATCGAAGCGGGAATAAAAGCCATAGAAGACGCGGGCATGTCCGGATCCGAAGTGGACGGAGTTTATTTCGGAAACATGTCTTCCCGTTTCATCAACCAGCAGCACATCGACGCGCTGATTGCCGATTATTCGGGAATGGCGACCCGCAACGTTCCGGCCGTAAGGACCGAAGCGGGCGGAGCATCCGGAGGGGTGGCTTTCAGACAGGGAGTCATGGCCGTTGCTTCGGGAATGAACGACGTCGTATTGGTGGGAGGGGCGGAAAAGATGACGGATATGGACGATGCCGGAACCGCTCTGATTATGGACAGTACCGCGGATGCGGAGTGGGAAGTCTCCATGGGACTTACGCTCACCTCATTGTACGCCATGATTGCAAGACGTATGATATACGACGGTATCGCGACCCGTGAGGAAATCGCATCTTTCGCGGTGAACGCTCACAAACACGGTGCGCTGAACCCCAACGCACAGTACAGGAAAGCCGTATCGTTGGAAACCGTTATGCGATCCGGCCCCGTCGCGGAACCGTTGGGCATGTTTGATTGCGCCCCGTATTCTGACGGTGCCGCCGCCGTGGTTCTGGTTCCTCTGGAACACGCAAAGAAAATGGGCGTCGATTACGTAAAAGTCTCGGCAACTGCTCAGGCAAGCGACACTCTGGCACTCTTCCAGAGAGAAGACATTACCACCTTTAAAGCAACAACCGTTGCGGCCAAGGAGGCATACAAGATTGCCGGCATCGAAGCCAAGGATATCGATGTGGCGGAAGTTCACGACGATTACACCGTCGGAGGAATCATGGCACTTCAGGATCTGGGTTTCTTCAAGAAGGGAGAAGCCGGAAAAGCCGTTCTCGAAGACCGCGTAAGCATCGACGGCGAAGTTGCAATCAACACTTCCGGCGGTCTTAAAGCCGCGGGTTATCCCGTGGGCGCCGCAGGCGTTGCACAGATTGTGGAGATAACCAACCAGCTCAGGAACAGAGCCGACAACAGACAGGTCAAAGATGCCAAATACGGTCTTGCCCAGTCTGTCGGAGGTACCGGTTCCGCCGTTACGGTCAGCATATTGGAGGCGATCTGATGTCAGCTGTTGCAAAAGAGTGGAGAGAAATCCCGGCAAGATACAATCTCGAAGGTTCCGAATGCGGAAACTGCGGAAGGAAATATTTCCCCAAGAGGAATATGTGTCCCCACTGCAGAAGAAACGGATTCGGAAAAATGCGTCCTTACGATGTTTCGAAGAAAGGAAAGATATTCACTTTCTCCATAATTCATGACGCTCCGGAAGCCAACAGGGATCTTAAACCGTACGCCGTGGCAATGGTCAGGACCGATGACGGACTCCTGATATCCGGCCAGCTGACGGATGTGGATCTGGCACAGATTGAAATCGGTATGCGGGTCCGTGCCGTACTGAGGAAACTCGGCGATGCGGGTCCGTCCGGAATAATCCACTACGGATTCAAATTCGTTCCCGATCTGTAATCGGAACGATACCAAACTTTTTTTAAAATTCAAAGGGGGTCCGCCCCCTTCCCTTTATTTTTCAAGCCTTCATTATGTCAACGGCCGCCACATGTTCCAGAATAAGTTCCGTGTAGGGTATCGACGATTTTTCCAATTCCATGTTTTTCGCGGATGTTTCGGTGCAGTCAATCAAAGAATCGTCTCTTTTGCAGCCTATTTCGTCAAGTCTCAAATCATCGGTATTTCCGATAAGCAGTATCACAAATTCCGTATCCCCTTTTTTTGGGCTCATCTTCTTTATGGCTCTGCCGATCTGTCTGTCGGCCGACGCATAAAGAATGATTTCGGAAAGAAGACTTTTGGAACGGTTGACGCTCCGGGAAAACGCTCTCTCGGCGTGCAGGTAAGCAGATAAAACATGATCCTTTCCGCAAATATAATCGGGATTGAACAGTACCGCTTCGATCCCGAGAGAATCAAAATGAGCTATCAGCTCGGCGGGAGTTTTTTCGCATTTTATACCGATGACATCCAACATGACAGGTTGTTGATACATTCGTCCTGTTTTAACTTTTATCAATGAAAGAAACTGAAAAAGTTTATCATATACGGTATGTATGCCCGACTTATTGGAACAGTTCCGGGACGAATTCAAATGAGTAACGAATGGATTAAGGTAGCCGCTCCGGCCACCACCTCCAACATTGGGCCGGGGTTCGACACGTTCGGACTCGCTTTGAAAGAACCTTTTGATATTGTAGAGGGCAGAAGAATCGATTCCGGTCTGATGATAAGTGAAATCACGGGACCCGGAAGCGACATCATACCCACCGACCCGGAAAAGAATTCGGTATGTATCGCCGCCGGCGAAGTTCTCAGAAAATCCGGAGAAGATTTCGGAATCGAATTCAGGATAAAAAAAGGAATCAGACCCGGAAGCGGACTCGGTTCCTCCGGAGCATCCGCCTCCGGCGGTGCGTATCTTGCGCATTTGATGTGCGGAGAAAAATTAAGCGATAACGATTTGGTTCTCTGCGCGGCCAAAGCCGAAGGCGTGACTTCGGGAGGACTGCATGCGGATAACGTTGCCCCGAGTCTTTTGGGCGGTTTCACCGTGATACGCTCTTACGATCCTTTTGACGTGATATCGATAAATCCCCCCGAAAATCTGGGGGTCGTCGTGACTCTTCCCGAAATATACATAGAAACAAAGGAAGCCCGCAAGGTAATTCCCGCCGAAGTTCCGTTGAATCATTTGGTGTTCCACGTTGGGAACGCATCCTGTCTGACTTACGGAATGGCCACGGGAGATTTGGATTTGATAAGAAGATCCATTCAGGATCTGGTATCGGAGCCCAACAGAAAGAATCTCGTTCCCAATCTTAAAGAGGCCGAAGAAGCCGCTTTGTCCGAAGGGGCGCTCGCATCCTTTTTGGGAGGGTCCGGGCCGTGTATAATGTCGTTCTACGACAAAACTTCAGGTAACGGAAACAATATCGCCGAAAGCGTAAAGTCGGTTTTCGCCCATGCCGACATAAAATGCGAAACATGGGTAACGGTTTGCGGCAAAGGCTGCAGAAGGATTTGAAGAAATGGTATCTCACAGAGTTTTGTGCTGGGACTGCGGAGCGGTGATCGAAGACCCGTTTGTCAGCGTATGCCCGAAATGCAAAGGATTGCTCACAGTAAAGATGGACTTGGAGAAAGTCAAAGAAAAATCTCCCGAAGATCTCAGGAAAACTCCGATAGGCGTGTGGAGATATTCCGACTTTATGCCGGTTGACGCGTCCAAAAAAGTATCAATTCAGGAAGGCGGAACGCCGTTGTACGATACAAAGGCTCTTGCTGAAATCGTCGGTGTAAAGGGAATGCACGTCAAATTCGAAGGACTGAATCCCACCGGTTCTTTCAAAGACCGGGGAATGACCATAGGCGTGACCCGGGCCAAAGAACTGGGTGCCGAAATCGTCGGTTGCGCTTCCACCGGAAACACTTCGGCTTCGCTTGCGGCATACGCCGCCAAGGCCGGAATGAAATGCGCGGTGTTTCTCCCGTCCGGAAAGGTTGCGGCCGGTAAGCTGGCTCAGGCTTTGTTTTACGGTGCCAAGGTTTTGTCGATTGACGGAAACTTTGACGATGCTCTCGCATTGGCAAGAAAAATGTCCGAACAGAAAAAACTGTACCTGCTGAATTCCATCAACCCGTACCGTCCGGAAGGACAGAAATCCGTTCTGTTCGAAATAATGGACCAATTGAACTACAACATTCCCGACAGAATTGTTCTGCCGGTCGGCAACGCCGCCAATATCTGGGCGGTATACAAAGCGCTTACCGAACTGGAAGAAGTGGGATGGATTGACAGAATGCCCATGCTTACGGGTATTCAGGCCGAAGGTTCCGCTCCGGTTGCCAGAGCGTTCGACGAAGAAAAGAAAGATTTCATTCCCGTCGAAAACCCGGAGACCATTGCAACCGCGATACGCATCGGCAACCCGGTGAGCGGACGCAAAGCTCTCGCCGCCATATACAATACCGGCGGATATTCGGAAACCGTCTCCGATGAGGAAATCATTGCGGCTCAGAAACTGACCGCGAGGAAAGAAGGCGTGTTCGTCGAACCCGCTTCCGCCGCATCCGTCGCGGGAATAATCAAACTCAGAAACATGGGAATCATAGACAGGGACGAGACTGTTGTGGCAATCTGTACCGGCAACGGACTCAAAGACCCGGAAACCGCCGTGAAATACAGCAACCCGCCAATCAAGTGCGCCAATTCCGTGGAAGCCGTGAACAAGATTCTTTCCGATTAATTCAAAGAATTAACGGAAATCCATAAGATTGGATTGCTTTGAGACCTTGGTCTCTTCGTATTCCGCGGCCATGGCTTCGAGTTCATCGTCGTCGGGAGCCCAATCCGCCTCGGGGGGTTTTGTTTCCGCGGAACCTCCCGCCTGTTCTTTCAGGCTTTTGGCAAGGGCATTGCCGATTCTGTGCAAAGAAGCAAGCTTGCTTTCGGAAGCCGTCATAATATCGGTTCTTTTCCGATATCCCGCATCAAAAAGAATCCTGGCTCTTGTTCTTCCGACGCCTTTGAACGATACCAAATCCATAAGTTCTTCTTTCACGCCATACTTTATACGGGTAAGCAGAGGTCTTATTTTCTTCATGGTTTCGGGAGCGAATATATACGCTATTTCGCTCATTGCGTACATAATCCAATTTATCATTTCGATTCTGGAACGTATGTCTCCGGGACCGATTCCCATGTTGTTGGTAATACTTTCTTCGGGTACTTCGGATATCCAATCCGTTATCATTGCGGAAACCTTTACGGCCCCCATGAAAATTTCCTGAACGAATTCATCGTAAAGATCCTTATCGTCAAAAGGGTCGTACAGCAAACTGTCCTGATACCTGTCGGCGATGGCATTCAAACGGTCTTCATCGCTCTTTTTGGGATAAAGTCCCATTACGTCGGGCGTCAAAGCGGCGGCAATCAGAATTTCTATATCCTCCGTGTCGTCCTTTATTTTCCGGACGGCATCTCTCAGTATCACCGCGGATTTCGGGTCTATGTACAAATCCGATATTCTTTTGCCGAAAGGCAATATCCTGAGAAAATCCCCGGTTTTTTCTATCATTTCTTCTTCCGAAAGAAAATCGGTTACTTTTTTCACAACCTCTTCCGCGCCGTACATCGAAGAGGTGCTTCCGTAAAACGTGGATTCAAGGAAGTCTATGACTTCTCCGTCGGTGGAAGCATCGCCGGTGGCAATCAGTCCCAGTATGTGACTTCTCAGAGTATTCTCGTTTCCGAGATTCGAAGTCAGATGTTCGGTGTCATGCTGAATATAATCATACATCAGATGATCGAAATGATTTTGATTTTTAGCTATAAGAACAGCTTCGCCGTAAGGGTCGTAACCCGGTCTCCCGGCACGTCCCGACATCTGCTTCATTTCCATAACGGATATCGGAACCGTGCCCACGTTTGCTTCGTATCTCCCGGTATCTCTGATTATGACTCTTCTGGCGGGGAGATTGATCCCGGCGGCCAGAGTGGGGGTTGCGATGATGCATTTTATGTTTCCGTTGCGGAAGTTGTCTTCGACGTATTTTCTCTGTTTGTAGGTCAGTCCCGCGTTATGGAATGCGGTTCCGGAGGCAACGCATTCGGCCAGCTGCCTTCCCAATGTGGTGGGTTCGGCACCCCCTTCCAACAATGCGGTTTCCTGCGGGCTGAGGGTTCTTCCGGCAAGTTTGTTCATTTCGTCCGAAAAACGTCTGGCCAAAGATTCGGTGGAACGGCGGGTGTTCACAAATACAAGGCACTGTCCGCCTTCTTTGACGGTCTGTTTCACCAGCCCCCATATGGGATCCTTTTCCCTGGGAACTTCTACACGTTCCATATTTTCGAAGGTTATTTCGTCATTGAAGTACACGCCTTCCTTAAGAGGTATGGGACGCCAGTCATCCACTATCAATTCCGCGTCCAGCCATACGGCTAGATCCATTGCGTTGGATATTGTAGCGGACAAAGCTATAATCTGAAGTTTCGGGTTTCTTTTCATTAACTTCGTTAGCGTGACTTCCAAAGTCGGACCCCTCCCGGGGTCGTGTATCATGTGTATTTCGTCGGCAATCACAAGCCCCACGGACTCTATCCATCGGTTTCCGTGTCTTATCATCGAATCCGCTTTTTCGGATGTGGCCACTATGATGTCCGCATCGTTGATTCTTCCGCCGTCGGAGTCCAAATCCCCCACGCTCATGGCGACTTTGTATCCCAGATGCGAAAAGGAATCCAAATCTTCCATTTTTTCCGAGGCCAAGGCCTTCAGAGGAACAATATAAAGAACTTTCTTTTTTTCTTTGAGGACCATTTTCATTGCGGAAATGTATCCTATTATGGATTTTCCGCTGGCCGTCGGTACGGAAACCACAAGACTGTGTCCTTCGAGGGCTATCGGTATCGCTTTGGCCTGATGTCTGTGCAATTCGATGAAACCCTTCTCTTTCAGGGCGTCGGCGACGTCTTTGGGAATATCCAATTCATCGAATCTCATAACTCCCGATAAGAGGCGGAGATAATTAACCCTTGTCGGAACAATCTTTGCACAATGGTTAATAAGGGTCAGATATTATCGATTTTTAGTGTCCCGAAGAAATCTGTTCGTCGCGGTGTTTGTTTTGTCTTTATTCATGATGCCTCTGGCATTGACCGAAGAGGCGTATGCTTCATCGGACGGGTTCGTGTATTATCACGATAAACTCACAGACAAAGAAAAGAAAATTTTCGATTTGTGCGAATTTGAAAACACTTCCGACACGGTCCCCGCGGATACGGAACAGGAAACCGTAACCATGGTGGCAAAACTGATGGTACTCGAAAATCCGAAACTGTACTGGTTATGGGTATCCCCGACGCTGAACGATGACGGAACGCTGTCTTACAGTTTTATCGACGGTTTCGATCCCGATCCGCCCGGCGCCATGGAAAGTTTTGTCAATGAAATAAAATCCGAACTGGATATCGGGTATTCGGTCAAAGACGCCGCAACCGCGGTCAACGCAAAACTTACAGCCAACACAAAACTTGTTGAAAGCAGTGAAAACATTGCAACGGGAACGGCTTTCGGAGCCATTGTTCTCAAAGAAGCGGATTCCTTCGGATTTGCCGCCGCTTTCAGTTACACAATGAACGAATTGTACGGTGACGGCAACATCAATATTCTGACGGCGGTCGGAAAACTTCACAATTCCGAAGGTTACGACGAACACGCCTGGAATCTTGTACGTACCGAAGATAAATGGTACGGAGTCGATACGGCACTGAACAAAAAAGAAAATTCAAACTCGTATGTCATGACGGCTTCCAACGACAGGGGCAACAGCGAAGGATACACCTTTGCGGCCTCTCATCAGCCCGGTTTGTCGGAGTATCTGGAATCAAATACATTTTTTGAAACCCCGGAACCGTACATGAAAGAAATACTGCCCCCCGAGGAGCCTACCACATTTGAAAAATACGGTCCTTATGTCATGGTAATAAGCATTATAACCATACTGTGCATAATGATGATAGTTTATTCAAGACGTGGTTGATTCGAAATTCTTTATATATGAATATACAACAACCCAACTGAGGAGTCAAAATGGCAAACAAAATTGAAGAGAAGCCCACCGACAATCCCGTGGAGACATGGATCGACAGGCAGACCTTCAGGTCCACAGAGGACATCGAAATACCCGAGAAAATGGCCGATAGGGTTATCGGACAGGACGAAGCGGTAGAGGTAATGCGAAAGGCTGCTTTCCAGAAGAGGCATGTTATGCTCATAGGAGAGCCGGGTACAGGAAAATCTATGTTGGCCAATTCCATGGTGGAATATCTCCCCAAAGAGGAATTGGAAGACGTGGTATCGTACCATAATCCCGAAGATTTCAATGAGCCCCGCATAAGGACTCTTCCCGCCGGAAAGGGCAAGGCAATAGTTGCGGAACAGAAAGCACATGCCACCGCCGTCAAGAATCAGAAGAATTCCATGTACATTTACGTCAGCGTTTTCATAATGTTGCTTGGTTTGATGGGTTCGATAATGTTCGGTAACTGGACCATAATGTTCATTGCGCTTTTCAGCGTTTTCATAATACTTATGTTGCTGAGAAATCCCAACCAGAGGAGCGAGATTATGATCGTTCCCAAAGTGCTGGTGGGACACTCGCCGGATGACGTACCGCCGTTTGTCGATGCCACCGGCGCGCATGCCGGAGCATTGTTGGGAGATGTCAGACACGATCCTTTCCAATCCGGCGGTCTTGAAACACCGTCTCACGACAGGATAGAACCCGGTGATATTCACAAGGCCAACAAAGGAGTTCTTTACATTGACGAAATAAACATGCTGAGGATGGAATCCCAGCAGGCTTTGCTGACCGCAATGCAGGAAGGAAAAATGTCCATCACCGGACAGTCCGAACGTTCCTCCGGAGCCTTGGTAAAGTCGGAGCCCGTACCCTGCGACTTTATACTAGTATGTGCGGGAAATCTTGACGCTTTGCAGGGAATGCACCCGGCGCTCAGATCAAGAATCAGAGGATACGGTTACGAAGTCTATATGCGCAACACCATGAAAGACACCGATGAGAACAGAGACTTCGTTGCAAGATTCGTTGCGCAGGAAGTCCGCAAAGACGCAAAGATTCCTCATTTCGATAAATATGCGGTCGGTGAAATCATCAAGGAAGCCCAGCGCCGCGGGGGCAGACGGGGAGAACTCACCCTCAGGCTGAGGGAACTCGGAGGTCTTGTACGCGTGTCCGGCGACATTGCCGTGGGCAGAAAGGCGAAAATCGTAACCAGGGAAGACGTTCTTACCGCAAAAAGATCCGCCAGAGGTTTAGAACAGCAGATTGCCGACCGTTACGTGGAAGCCAACAAGAAATATCCCTTGTTCCGCACCGACGGTTCGGAAGTGGGCATGATTAACGGTCTGGCGGCAATGAATTCCGATACGGAGATGTCCGAATATGCGGGAATCGTGCTGCCGCTGGTTGCCGAAGTTTCTCCCGCACAGGTCAGAAAGGGCGGACGTATCGTCGCCACCGGTCAACTGGGAGTGATAGCCAAAGAAGCCGTGGACAACATATCCGCGGTCATCAAGAAGTACACGATGACCAACCTTACGGACGTGGACATACACCTTCAGTATATCGGCACATATTCCGGCGTGGAAGGGGACAGTGCATCCATAACCATGGCAACAGTCATCATATCGGCTTTGGAAAACATACCCATACGTCAGGATCTGGCTATGACCGGAAGCTTGAACGTCAGAGGACAGGTTCTTCCCATAGGCGCGGTAACCGCCAAACTGGAAGCCGCCGCCGAAGCGGGAATCAAAATCGCTCTTATACCGGAAAGCAACGCCAAGGACGTGATGATGGAAGACCGCTACTACGACGTAATGGACGTATATTCGGTATCCAACCTGCGTGATGTTCTGGAATACGCATTCGTGGACTGTCCTCTCAAGACACAGTACCTGGACAAGCTTCTGCCTCTCACCCATGACGGAAAATCCACCGCCAAGAAGCTGGAAAGGCCTCCGAAGCCTTCGGAAAAGCCTTACAGGGTGGTTGTGGAAACCGTCGACATGTCCGAGGAAACGGAAGACTGCGAGACCGAGCCGGAACACGTTCCCGAAAGCGAAAGAACCGGCGGAGGCTCGCCCTGCGGGGCTTAATGCTTTAATCGGGGAGGTTGATGACATACCATGTCCGGCGGGCAGGGGTACGAAAACTATTCTTTGATGATCGGAAGATTTCAGCCTTTTCATGAGGGGCATCTTGAGGTTGTCCGCAAATGCGCCCGGGAATCCGATAATCTGACAATAGGCATAGGAAGCGCTCAATATTCCCATTATCCGGATAATCCGTTCACGGCCGGCGAGAGATATCTGATGATACGGAACACGCTGGACGATCAGGGTATAGACAATTACTGCATTGTGCCCATTGAAGATCTCAACAGATATTCGGTGTGGGTTGCCCATGTTGCGTCCATGTCCCCGCCGTTCCATTACGTTTACAGCAACAATCGGTTCACAAGGCGTCTGTTCGAAGAGGCGGGATACGAAATGAGGGAGTCCCACATTTACAACCGCGAAGTTTATTCCGGAACAGAGGTCAGAAGGAGAATGATTGCCGATGAAAATTGGCAGGAATTATTGCCGAAGCCGGTTGTTGAAGTCATAGAGGAGATAGACGGCGTCGGACGTCTGAAGGATATTTCCGGAGGAAACTGATGAGTTCGGACAGATTGGAGGAGGCTCTGAGATCCACGGGATCCACGCTTTCGTTGGCTGAATCCTGCACCGGAGGGCTTATCAGCACCCTTATTACGGATACGCCGGGAAGTTCGGATTATTTTCTGGGTTCCGCCGTCACCTACAGCAATCATTCCAAAAACCGTTTGATCGGAGTTTCTCAGGAAACTTTGACGGAATACGGAGCGGTAAGCGAACAGACGGCGATTGAGATGGCCGAAGGCTCTCTTAAACTGTTCAATTCCGACTTCGCCGCCTCCGCCACGGGCGTCGCGGGTCCCGGCGGAGGAACCGAAAAGAAACCCGTCGGGACTGTCTGCATCGGACTGACCAACGGAAGAAGAACCTTGGTTTTTACCGAGCATTTTGAGGGTAACCGTTCCGAAATACGAAAATCCACGGCAAACAAGGTTTTTGAACTTCTTACCGACTTTATACTGGAGAAAATATGAGATATTCCGGACAAATCGGTCTTCTGGGAGCCGAAGGACAAAAGAAACTGGAAGACTCCTTTGTAACCGTTGTCGGATGCGGAGGGCTGGGAACCTTCGTTTCTCTGTTTTTGGTTTCCGCGGGAGTGGGGCGCATAAGGCTTGTCGACGGAGACGTACCCTCGGAAAGCAACTTCAACAGACAGTTTTTCTATCCGGGCACAAAAGGGTTCAAGGCCGACATACTGGCAAAAAAATTGAAAGAAGTCAACGACTCTGTCACAATCGAACCGATTTGCGAATACCTTGACGGAAAAAACGGAAACCGAATTACAGAAGGAAGCGACATTGTCGCCGACTGTCTCGATTCGCTTGAATCAAGACTGATTCTCAACAAGTTCGCGGTAAATCGAAACATTCCCCTTTCCCACGGGGGAGTGGACGGTTTTCTGGGTCAGGTTACGTTGGTCATTCCCGGAAAGACGCCGTGTCTTGAATGCATATTCGGAAATATGAACGATGTCGGCGAAGCCCCCAAATCCCTTTCGTCTTCGGTTTCCATGATAGCTTCGGTTCAGGCCACGGACATTATCAAACATATCACGGGAATCGGAGAAACATTGGCGGGAAGTCTGCTGACAATATCCATGGATTCCAATTCGTACAATAAAGTCGGTATTTCAAAGAATCCCGAATGTCCCGTCTGCCTTAATATTCGTTGAAAATAAATACCTCTCTTCGGTTCAGGGGTCATGGAAAAGATAATGACCGGGAAAGTCAAGGAAGTCTACGCCGTCGACGACGATACGCTTGAGTTCGTATACACCGACAACATATCGGTTTTTGACAAAATCATCCCGTCACAGATACCTCACAAAGGCGAAACTCTTTGCAGAACCGCAAAATTCTGGTTCAATCTGCTGAATGAAAACGGAATTCATAATCATTACATAAGCGAACCCGCCCCGAACAGAATGAGGGTCAAAAAAGTCAATATTATAAGAAATTATGACGAAATCAATGAAAAAACCGTGAATTATCTTATTCCTTTGGAAGTAATCTGCAGGCACTATGCCGCAGGTTCTCTGATGGACAGAGTGAAAGACGGAAAAATATCCGCCGAAGATTTGGGCTTCCCGAAAAATCATAAAGTTTCTTACGGTGAAAAATTACCTTTTCCGTTCATTGAAGTCACCACGAAACTGGAAGAACACGATATGAGTCTGACCGAAGACAAGGCCAAGGACATGGCCGGTTTAACCGATGACGAATACGAAGAAATCAAAAACACCGTTTTGAAGATCGATGAAATCATAGCCGAAGAAGCCATAAAACGCGGATTGATTCATTGCGACGGCAAAAAGGAATTCGGTTTCGACAAAGAACGCAGGCTTATGGTTCTGGATACTTTCGGCACTTTGGACGAGGATCGCTGGTGGGACGCGGAAGAATACGCAAAAGGCAATGTTCTGGAATTGTCCAAGGAATTCGTGCGCCAGCACTACAGAAACACCGGTTACCATTCGGAATTGATGGAAATCAGGGAAAAAGGCGGAGAAGAGCCCGACATACCTCCGTTGCCTCAGGACATCATTGACCGTACGAGCAATCTGTACGTCAGTATGTACGAAAGAATAACCGGTGAGAATTTCAGGTAAAACCGGTTTTGATGTTACGCAATCAACATCATACCAGTTTTACCAAAACCATGTTTTCCCCGTAAGGACATTCGGTATCCCCTTCAACACTTTCCACCTTGAGTTTGATACCCGCGATTTCCGAAGGGGGATGACATCTGAACCAGTTCGCGCAACAGGGCATGTCGCAATCGATTTCCTGGAACGTGATCATGCCGCCTTCGATGACATTCTTTTTCTGAAGGGCGGCCGGGGTGGCGACTTTCTCCACTTCGACGACCTTCACTTTATCCTCGGTTTCGATGCAATCGTGGGTCTGTTCTCTTATTGCCGAAATTCTGTAACGGGATCCCTTTTCAAGATTGAGGCAGACGCTTTTCAACTTACATTCTCTGCATCCGTCCATCGGCCCGGCGTAATAGAATTCAAAACCTTCTTTTGCGGATATTTCGGATATCAGTGTTATCAAGACCATTAAATCACCCCTGTTTCTCTTGCCACATTGGCAGCGGCTTCACGGCTTATTCCGTTGCCGAGAATCGTAAATCTGTCCTTTCTTATTCCGGCGGCGGCAGTAAGAGCTTCAATGACCTCTTCGTCGCTGAGTCCTATTTCTTTTCCCGTCGTAGGTGCGCCGATAGTTTTCAGAGCATCCCGGATAAGTTCCCAATCCCCTCCGTGAAGGTACATCATCATAATTGCACCGACACCGCACTGTTCTCCGTGCATCGCACGTTCGGGATACATTATATCAATGGCGTGAGAGAACATGTGCTCCGAACCGCTGGTGGGTCTGGAACTTCCGGCAACGCTCATGGATATCCCGGATATTATTATCGGCCTCAACGCAATCCAGACGCTTTCTTCCAAATCCGGGCGTATCAGTTCGGAATTTTCGATTATCGTTTCCGCGGCATATTCGGACAGTGAATAAGCCGAACGGCTGAACTCATCGTTTCTCAGTCTGTGAGCGAATTTCCAGTCCTTGAGGGCGGTCAGGTTGGATATCACATCGGCACAGCCCGAGGCGAGATACCGATACGGGGATTTGCTGATAATCTCCGTATCCGCCAATACCCCGAGGGGGGAAACCGCATCGATGGACTGAGGACCCACATCCATTTTGAGCGATGCTCTTCCGGAAGCGATTCCGTCATGGGCCGCGTTGGTGGGGATGCTGATGAATGACAAATCCATATCGTCGGCGGCTATTTTCGACAAATCTATTTTGCTTCCTCCGCCGACGGCCAAAATGAAAGACGATCCCGTTTCCCGTATGACGGATTTCACCTCTTCAAGATTTTTCAACGTGGCATATCCCGTTATGAGAGTGTGCATGTCGTAATCCTTCGACATATATTCTTCGACAAGCTTTCCTGCGGCATCGTATGTATTGCTTCCGGTAACTATCAGTCCCGTCTTGCCGAATCTGAAAGATTCGCACATTTCCGGCAATTTGCTCAACACATCATGTCCAATGTATACGGTTCTCGGGAACTCCATTTTTTTAGCTTTGTCGAAAATATCCATCATGTTGTCCGATAGGAGATATTCTGAAAGATATAAAAGGAACCCAGTGGATTCCGCGTTATGGAACGCAGAGTTTTGTTGATCTGTGCCTGCGGAAGACGGGAAGGTTTCACTTATACCATGTGTTCCGTGGCCGAGCACGCGCTGAAGAACGATGGATGGACGGTCGATACCGTTTTTCCGATCGAAATGAAAATCGGACACTGTACGGGGTGCGGATCCTGCGAAGACGGCAAAGGCTGCGTCATTGACGATGACATGGAATCCGTTTACCGTTCTTTCCATGAGGCGGAAATCGTTCTGTTCTGTACGCCGATTCATTACAGCGGGGTCTCGTCCGTAATCAAAACAGTCATAGACAGGTTTCAGACGTTGTGGTATTCTTCCGGGAAAGGTCCGAAGTATATGGCCGCAATGATGTGCGGAGGACACGAAGAGCCGGAATTCCGCGGTGCGATGCATGTTTTCAAATCTTTGTCCATAACCGCGGGTTCGGAATGGTTGGGCGAGTTAAAAATTGCCGACACCGACAGGAAAGACTTTTCCGAAGTAAAAAAGGAAACCGAAAATTTCATCGCCGGTCTGATTCGGTCGCTGAAATGAATACCGAGTATTCAGTTTCAGACCTATTGATAATTTTATTTTTGTGCGGATTTGTGGAAAGTATTATACAATTCCGAAATGGTTTCAGCCTGAGGATTTAATATGGCAGAAGTAAGAACTGTATATTATTGTGAAAAATGCGGACAGATCGTAGATGTTCTGTTCGAAGGAAAAGGCGTTCTTGTCTGTTGCGGAGAACCCATGAAAAAGCTGGAACCGCAGACCAAGGATTTCGTTCACGAAAAGCACGTTCCCTACATCGAGAGGGTTGACGGCGGAGTCCGCGTCATGGTCGGAAAAGAAGAAGCTCACCCCATGGCCGAAAAGCACTATATCGCATACATCGAAATCTGTGCCGACGGAGTGCTTATGCGCAAGTACCTCAAACCCGGGGACAAGCCCGAAGCTTTCTTCCCCACTGATGCAAAAGTCATCACCGCGAAAGAACTTTGCAACGTACACGGCGTTTGGGTTTCGAACCAGTAAATTCAAATTCAAACCTTTTCCCAAAACAATTTCTTTTTTTTACGGAATTCATCGCAGTTTTTTACCGCAAAAAATGTATTATATCTACGGCATCCGATGATTATGAAACAGAAGTATGACGCCTGACGGCATCCGTCATAGATGTTATTATCTGTCTTCACGGCATTCTGCCGTGTAAGACAGTATGCGGTCAAATTCTGATTCGGATATATTACGGTGATACAGGTGAGCAACAAAAAAGACAAAAATGCGCCAAAGGCCGTCAAGAGACATGCGGTCATGGCGGCCGAGCGAAAAAAGGATGAAGAAAACGCCAAGACGAAATTGGCCAATCTGAAACGTCAGAACAAAGAAACCGTGCGGAGTTACCGCGAGGATATGAAAAAACTTCTGAAAGAGGAACGTCCTTTGGCCAAAGAAAAACTCAAAACGATGACGGACGAGATGAAGATCGCCGAAAATCAACTGAAAGAAGAATATCAGGAAATCGTCAGGGAACGGAAGGAAAGAGAACGTTCCGCACGGAACAAAGAATAAATTATTCTTTTGCGGAACCCGCCGGTATAGTACTCTGTTGCATAATTCCTGAT
>DAHY01000023.1:0-26213 GCA_002498605.1 Methanomassiliicoccaceae archaeon UBA404
CATTATATTAATCCAAAGGGATGTAATTGGTATCCATCAACCATAATATACTAAAACACGTACGAATATATCATCGCTATCCAAATAACGGAATTCTATTAAATGCCGATTACTGATCACATTGAAAGATGTTACCGATTGGAGGAGTATTTCCTTAAAGGATTCCGACTCTTATGTATTACTATACGCGCGGTAATAGGCGGTTTGTGTAAGTTTATTTATACGACCTCATTATTAGCACGTTCTGTCCAACGGACAAAGGTGACTTAATAATGAAAATGCCCAGGGCCATTATGACTTACTGTCCTTTTTGTGAGACTCACACTCTGCATGACGTGGAGAGGGTCAGAAAGAAAAAGGCCAGTGAGCTGAAATGGGGTCAGAGGAGATTCAGGGAAGTAACATCCGGTTACGGAGGTTTCCCCAGACCCAAACCGGAAGGAAGAGAAAAACCAACCAAAAGAGTGAACATCAGGTACAGATGCACCACGTGCAAAAAAGCACATCTTACAAGCTGCATCAGGGCCAAGAAGTTCGAACTTACAGAGTGATTAAATGACAAATTTCATTAAAATCAAATGTCAGGACTGCGGAAACGAGCAGATCGCTTTCAGGAAACCTGCCACGGAGGTAAAGTGCCTTGTGTGCGGTTCCACCCTCATACTCCCCAAAGGCGGAGTGGGAGAAATTAAAGGCGAAGTGCTCGAGGTGGTCAGCTGATGTCTAGAGCCAAGGGCTTTCCCGAGTATGGCGAACTTGTCGTGTGTTCCGTTCAGGACGTAAAGAACTACGGTGCTTTCGTAACTCTGGACGAATATGACGAAAAAGTAGGATTCATACACATAAGGGATGTTGCCACTGGCTGGGTAAAATACGTCAGAGACTACGTCAGAGAAGGCCAAAAAGTAGTCTGCAAAGTCCTGGGCGTGGACTCTAAAAAAGGTCAGATAGATTTATCCCTGAAATCGGTGAACGCGCACCAGAAAAGGGAAAAAATTCAATTTTGGAAAAACGATAAAAAAGCCGAAAAACTCATGGAGATCATTGCGGAACGCATGTCAATTCCCGGGACTGATGTTTATGATATGTTCGGCAATGAGCTTATCGACGCGTACGGAACGCTTTACGGAGCTTTTGAGGGTGCCGTGGCTGACCGGGAAATGTTCCTCAATGAGTTCTCGGGAGATTGGACCGATACCTTCATGGAAGTCGCCAATGAGAACATCGCCGTATCCACAGTTCAGATTGATGGTACGCTTATAATGACTTCTGCGGCTCCCAACGGTGTTGTTCAGATAAGAGAAGCTCTTGAGGCGGGATTGGCCGTCGGCGAGGAATTCGATGTGGGGATCCACTGTATCGGATGCCCCCGCTACAGAATCGTTGTCAAAGCAAGAGAGTACAAAGAGGCTGAAGAAATTCTCAAAAATGTTTCTGATGTCGCTATCGAACACTTGGAGGCCGCGGGAGGTACCGCGACCCTCAAACGCTGAGATAAATGAGAATCATGAATAAAATGATGCGTTGCGTGTGCGGAAGATACACATTCAAACAAACGTGTCCTGTCTGTGGAGCTGATACTGTTCAACCCGCACCTCCGAGATATTCTCCGGAAGACCGCTACGGTATGTATCGTCGCAAAGCCATTGAAGAGGAGTATGGAGAAAATGGAAAGTATCGTGATATATGATTCCAGACCGGAACTCAACAGACCTATTGTCGTAGAAGGTCTTCCCGGCATCGGCAATGTGGGTAAAATAGCGGCCGAATATCTTGCAGAGGCTTTGAACGCGGAACGGTTTGCTTCCATATATTCTCCGGATTTTCCGCCGCAGGTTCTTGTCGACGAGGAAAACGTTGCGGATTTTGCAAGAAATGAACTTTGGTTCGCAAAAGCCAAAGACGTGGATCTTGTGTTTATTTTGGGAGACTACCAGGGATCGTCTTCCGAAGGACAGTTCCTGGTGTGCAAACAGATAATAGACCTTCTTTTAAAGTACGATCCTGTTGAAATCATCACCCTCGGCGGATACGGAACGGGAACCATCATAGAGACTCCGAGAGTGCTCGGAGCCGTATCAAAAGTTGAGGTGAAAGCCGCCTATGAAAAATTGGGTGTTGTTTTTGAACCTCACGAACCAAAAGGCGGAATCGCCGGTGCCAGCGCAATGTTTTTGGCACTGGGTCAGATATACGGTATCAATTCCATCTGCCTTATGGGAGAAACCGCGGGATACTTTATCGACCATAAAAGTGCCGCCGCAATCATGGAAATTTTGGTTAAAAAATTGGACGTGGAAGTTGATACCGAGGAATTGGACAATCATTCTGCGATGATTGACGAATTAAACCAAAAAGTCCGTGAACTTGAGAGCGGTCGAACCACCGAAGAAGATTTGAATTACTTCGGATAAAACCGCTTTTGACCAAAACGGTTTTAAGTATGTTGCATATAGTCCTCGATTGTCCCCACCTAGCTCAGTCTGGCCAGAGCGGCTGACTGTAGAGTGTTTCCGGAATTTCCGGTGCAGCCGCCGATATCAGCAGGTCCCCTGTTCAAATCAGGGGGTGGGGACCATTTTTTTCCAATCCCGCTCGTAAATTCGGCACACATAATTCGTTCAAAATCAATTTCAAAAAGTACATACCCAGTTCTGCAATTGATTGGCAACACTTACAGTCTGCCTGATGTGATTGAATAAAGATTATCAAAAAAACAGAGGACCGTCGGAACTCTCGTATTTTAAGAACAGGAATAAACCTCTGTGACAGCTGTTAAGCTCCCGAGGTACTTATTAATAAGGATCGGTTTATTTATTCTATGGGCTTTAGCATGTCGGTTCCCGAGTATTATGAGATATATCTTCCGCTTCTTGAAACATTGAACACGAAACCTGCATTTTTACCGAATGATGTCTACGGTCCTTTGGCAACAAGAATTAATGAGGTCTCGGGAGAAGAGAAAGTAATACTCAAAAACGGGGGATATGAATTTGTAAATCGCGTAAATTGGGCAATAATTCATCTTAAAGAAGCTGGGTTGCTCAAAGAGGATGACAATCACTATGTATCCGTAACTGACGAGGGAAAGCGTGTATTATCTTCACTTCCCCATAGAATTGACAACGATTTTTTAATGCAGTATCAAAGTTTTCGCATTTATGATGAGGAATCGCGTCAAAAGAATGTGAAAGAAGATATTGATGATACTGACCCGGATAACGAACCGAGAATAAAAACAGTCAAAGAGTGGATCGGGATTCTGCAAAATGAAATAGAAGAGGAAACTTCCGTAGTTTCAATCCTCAAATGTTACATTACCCGTCCGAATTTTGAAGGCGATCAAAACAGCATAAAGACTGCATGCGGCTTCAAGGACCTGACATTTAAAATTGTTAGATTCGGTGAACGTATCATAAAGCAGACAGGAATACCCAGAATCTATAGGGACAGAGGTAATTCAAATGTTGAACAGCATTATTATAATATTCCTTTCAAAGGCAGATATTTTGGCAAAAAATTTCTTTGGAGGCTCAGACCGGAGCTTGTCGATGCGTTATTGATTCTCGATGCGGATGTAGAACAATCTCTCGATAAAACGGAGCTTATTAAAATAGATACAAATGTCGATTTGGAACTCGTCGAATGGGATTATTTAGAAAGACATGTTTCAAATAAACGCAATAGCGGCACTCTGAGAAAACAGGATTATGATCTTCTGTCAAAGACACGGCGTAATATCGGAGACGCCGGGGAAGAATTGGTTTTAAGGTACGAGAAAACCAAACTGAAAAAGTGCGGTCGCGACGATTTATCTGAAAAAGTCCGGTGGGATTCAAAAGAAAAGGGTGACGGCCTCGGTTATGATATTTATTCTTTTGACACAGATGGCAATGAGATGCTGATTGAAGTCAAAACGACTTCCCGTAAAGAAAATCAATTGCAGTTTTACATATCCGATAACGAAGTGAAAAAATATTTTGATAATGAGAATGTTTTCATCTATTTCGTTTTTGATATACACAATAAGCCGAAACTACACATCGTGAAACGAGAACAATTTGTAAAGAAGTTTTTGACGCCTTGTCAATATTACGTGAATATAGATGTTGTTAAAAATAACTCTGCGAAATAAAGGAGCCATACGCTTACCTAAAAATAATTTTGATCTACGTGGTACGGCATATGTGATATCATAGAAGGCAGACTCGTGCTTAATTTTAAACTGGCACTTGATGTTTGAAGAAAAATATTCAAAAGAAAAAACAATTTCGGAAAACGTTTAATCATGCACAACGCGAGAAACGAAAAATAAATTCCGTCAGTCGCATTGTGCATTTTATTGTGTTTTTTTCCCGTTCATTGATCGCATTCGTCGTGGTGCATGTGTTCCTGGCACACCGATCCGGTCGATTTGAGAGACCCTCTCAGAAAATCCTCGGCGGCGGCCCTGGCTTCTCCGGAAGCCCCTACGATTACCTCGATTCCGTTCTCATTGAACAGATCCACTGCACCCGCTCCCATACCTCCGGATATGATGACGTTTGCTCCCTGTTCCTTCAAAAATACCGGAAGGAATCCGGGACGGTGTCCGGGGTTCTCAAAAACTTTGGAATCCACAATAACACCGTTCTCTGCGTCATACGCCCTGAAATATTTGCAGTGACCGAAATGCTGGGTCACCTGTTCTCCATCGCTTGCTACGAATATTCTCATTTATTATTCTCCTTTTGTTTTTCTGCAAATCTGTTTTTTTAATCTGTTTTTATGGTTCCAGTATATTTCCCGTTCCCATTCTTCCAATATTTTCTTTCAGTACCTCTTTCATTTTTTTGTAAGCCGGTTCTTCGGTGCAATGGCCCGTGAAGAATTTGGCTCCTGTCTCCGAAAGAACCTCGGATATCCTGTAAACGTCGGACATGTCTTCGCTGTTTTCCGATTTTGCGCGAAGATGAAACCCTCCGATTACGGCGTCGGGAAACTTTCCGAGTATTTCCTTGGCTTTGGCGACTATGTTTGCGATTCCGCGATGCGAACATCCGGCAATCAGGACGGCTTTGCCGTCTTCCTTGATTATTAAATTCTGTTCATGTTCAAAATCGTCCGGATGAGGATTTTCCATCGAACCCGCCAACAGATTTCCGTTGCCCGACGGAACGGGATATTCTTTACCGGTTCCGCTGAACAGTATGATTTCTTCCGATATCTCCGTAATTCCGTCTGTGAATATCATTCTGGAATTATGTTTTAAATCGGGATTGAGCCCTATGTCCGTGTATTTTCCGTCTCTCAGTGCCAGATGGAGTTCGAAAGCATTTTTATGAATGTAAACGGGGGCGTGTTTGTTGATATCGAGGAAATAATCTATGCCGCCTCCGTGATCGTAATGCCCGTGGGATATTACGGCAAACTGCACATCTTTCAAATCTATGCGCATCGTTTCCGCGTTACGGATGAATCTGTCGCCCTGGCCCGTGTCGAACAGTATTCTGTGTTTTCCGGACTCTATGAACAGGCTGAGCCCGTGTTCGCCTTCGGGACCTCCGGGAACGGATGTGTTGTCCACCAGAACGTGTACTTTCATTTGCGTCCTCCTTCGAATATTTTCATAACCTTCTCAAAAATTTCCCTGACCGCGTCTCCCGCGGGACAGTTGACATCTGCTATCGTGAGACCGTCGTTAACGGCTTTGACCGCCAAAGGATCGTATGGTATTTCTCCGACGTAAGGAACTTTTCTTTCCTTGCAATATGTTCTGATCCGATCGGTTATTTCCGGATTGAGATCCGCTTTGTTGACACATACCGCCGTTTCGGCTCTGAGTCCTTTCGCGGTATCGAGAATTCTCGTCATATCGCTGAATCCCGACATTGACGGCTCGGTTACCACCAGTACCGTATCCGCGCCGGTCATGGATGCTATGACGGGACAGCCTATTCCGGGAGAACCGTCGATTATTGCGAATTCCGCGTCTGCAGCCGCCTTTTTAAGTTGATTTTTAACCTGAGTTACCAACAGTCCCGATGTTCCGTTTCCCATTCTGAGCTGAGCCGTGGAGAATACGCCTTTCTCTATGTCATCGAACAGTCTGAGATCGCCGGCAACCGTCGCCCGCATTTCTATCGCGTCAACCGGACAGATTGCTTCGCATAATCCGCAACCTTCGCAGGCAAATTGGTTTACGGTTGTTTTTTCGTTCACATCCACCGCGTTGAATCTGCACATTTCCGAACAGAGTCCGCACATTGTGCAAACGTTTTCGTTTATGAACGCCTTCGGAAGTCCGAAGTAATCGCTTCTGATTCCTTCGCCTTCGTACTTCATTATGAGATGAAGATTGGGGGCGTCAACGTCGCAGTCCGCACAGGCTCTGACCTGTGACAGCCGTATCATCGCTCCGGCCACCGTTGTCTTCCCGGTTCCGCCTTTGCCGCTGAGTATCAGCAACTGTTTCATTGGGCCGCCTCTTTTATGTTATCCAGTATTTCAGAGAATAATTTTTTAAAATGCGAATCTTCGGCGACGGCTATCCTCGCCTCCGAACTGAGAAGACCCAGCTTCCTGTCGAAAGGTATCCTGCCTATTATGTCAATATTGTTTTTCAGACAGTATTCCTCGGACGGGTTTCTTTCCCCTCCGATGTCTTTGTTCAGTATTACTCCGAAGGGTTTTTCAAAAGTACGTACCAACTCGGCGACCATGTTCAGATTGTGCGCTCCGAACACCGTGGGTTCGGAAACCAGTACACAAAAATCGGCGTCTTTGATGCTTTCCATTACGGAACAGGAACTTCCGGGGGGACAGTCCACGAACACATTGCCGGCCTCCGGGATCTTCTCTGACAGTCTGTCTATTATCGGTATTCCCGCGACTTCGCCTATGTTCATTATACCGGTGTGTATTTTGATATCTCCGGATTGGCCGGATTCCACGTATCCCACGGTTCTTGGAAATTCCGTTATGGCTTTTTGCGGACAGATGACTTTGCATCCCCCGCAGGAATGACACATTTCCGGGAACACCTTCAAACGGTCCAGGGTGTACGCCAATGCGTTAAATCTGCAGAATCTGACGCATTCCGTGCATCCGTTGCATTTATCCGGATTAGATCTGGGAATGAGTACTTCGACGGCCTCCCGTTCGACGTTTTCGGGTTTCAGATAAAGATGGCCGTTGGGTTCTTCCACATCGCAGTCCACGTAGACAGACGGGGCGGCCACCGTTGCAAGGTTAACGGATACCATCGTCTTGCCGGTGCCGCCCTTGCCGCTTAGCACCGCAATCTTCATATCAGGCCCCGTGACCGTGATGGCCTGCGTGTATTGTTTCCAGCTTGGACATCTTTCCGCCGAGATAAGCGTCAATGTTTTCTTTTGCCGTTCCGACGAATCCTTCCATGAGCTCAACGCCTGCGCCGTCTAGAACTTCGAATGCCTTATCGCCGCATCTGATCGTCAGTAAAATCTTTGCTCCGGTATCGACTATCGTCTGTGCCGCTTTCACGCCTGCGCCGGAAGGGCTGTCCTGTGCGGGATTGTATATCGTTTTCGAAGTTTTTGTTTCGGTATCGTACACCATGTAAAACGGCGCTCTTCCCAGGGACTCCGCTATATCTGGATTTTCTGATTCGTTGTTGACCGGTATCGCTATCTTCATGATTCTTCCTCGTTTATTACAAAACCGTTTATGTTTTCCGACCTGTATTTGCGTCTGCAACAGGTCTTCCGTCTCTGACAGTCTTCGCTGTGTTCGCACACTTTGTACCGACCGCCTTCTATGACAAGCGGAATGCCTCTGACCAAAGATTCTGCAATCTTTTTCCGGGCATTGCTGTATATGTGCTGCACCGTGGTTCTTGCAACCTCCATATTTTCGGCACAGTCTTCCTGTATCATCCCCTTGTAATCTATGAGCCGTACGGTTTCATACTCCTCCACGGTCATGGATATGACTTCCGAGTCCTCCGGAACTTCGTCCAGAGGGCCGTATTGTCTGTTACCCGGCAGGTGACAGACGTTTCTCCATTTTTTGGGACGTGACATGGTTTTTCCTTTTCCTTATCCGTTGAATGCGATTTTGTCGCACACAACAAATATGCCATAGTTTATGACATATGTCAATAACTCCTATTGGATAAAAAGGTTTTTATTTTGTTGCGCAGAAGGATTGGCCGAGTCATTTATTGAAGAATTAAAAGATCCTGAATCGTACTTTACGAAATGGGTACGGAATCAACAAACAAAATTTGGAAGATTTTCCGATACTGAAATCGCTATGCATTGGATTTTTTGGATTACGACGAATTGCCGTTGAATTCTCCGAAATATATTCTGGAAACATTACCGTCTTCGGCATCGGATTTCTGAAGATAATAACTGAGAATCTTGTCTTTGCCCTCTTGCAGCGTGGGCGTGATGTTGTTTCCTTCCGCCAATTCGTATGCATATTTCTGATTGGATGTGTATACATGCAACAGATCGGCAGAGCTGCCCACATAATTCAGATCGACGATATTTCTGGCAAGTTCCATCGTAATGGGTTTGACGGAGATGGTCAGTTTTCCGTCGTCATTGTCGGGACGGCGGTACACCAGGTATACTCCGCCTTTGCTTCTTTCCCTGACGGAGACTTCGTTCAGAACGGTCATCTGATGTCTTGTTCCCCCGTATCCGGGCGCAAGTTCCAGCGTATCGGTTTCGGCGGAATAATAACAGCCCGAATAGGACATGCTGTTGCTTTTCTTGATTATTCTGAACTTTTGGGTTCCGGATTGAAATTCACGCCACAACACTACTGCCGCGGCTATCCCCAACACCAATAAAATAATTGCAAAGGCCCAGTTTATCTCATCCACGGCTATGAATGTAGTTTGAATTTAAATAACGTTTTCTATCGAATTTATAAAAAATTGTATCGTACCGATATTTAGTATCAACTAATTAATTTATATTCTCAAATCCAATCAGCCGTGATGAACAACGTTTATTACGAGCGTATATACTACAGAAGGCCTATACTGTTGAGTATAATTTCCATACTTCATATGCTGGCGGGCTTAGGCGTCATAATAGGCGGTGCGGCTGTAATTCTGCTTGGTGCGATTCCCGATTTTATCGATGCTTCTTTTGAAGCGGGAGTTCTTGTTACCGGCGCAATAATGATTGTTGGGGGCCTTATCATATTCGGAATCGGACTGGCTCTGTTTTCCGGAAAAACATGGGGCTGGTGGTTTGCAACGATTATGACGGTGGTTATGCTGATATTCTCGGTATATTCCTTTGAGATTCTGCCTATTATATTCGGACTTATCGTATTGCTTTACCTTACCTCAAGAAACACCAGAGGTTGGTTCAAAAACAAATCACAAGGGATCTAACGGCGTAAAGGACTCGGTCGCTCTGACAACCATAACCGGGCATTTGGAATAGCGCACGACTTTTTCAGCAACGCTTCCCACCCTTAGTTGTGAAAGACCGGAACGGCCGAGCGTGCCCATAACGACAATATCGTGATCTGCGGAACGTTCGACGATTTCCTTGTAGGGAACGCCGTCCACTATTATCGGATCCACGTTGAGACCCAACCGGGAACCTTGGTGAATCACATCGGCAACGGCGGCTTTGCTGACATCGTTCAGTTCGCTCCACGCTTCTGCGGAATTGAGGGTTGATACTTCCCGGATGTCGTTGACGCTTATAGTGGAAACTTTCATGTTCAGACTGGATGCGAAACGGAGTCCTATCCGTATTGCGGATTTGTTCGCTTCGCTTCCGTCGGTTGCTATGAGCATTCTTTCAAATTTGATTCCTTCGTCCCGTTCGGGTTTGCGGACTATGACAACGGGGCCGTATGCGAGTTTGATTACTCTCTCGGCGACACTGCCCACAAGAAGTCTGGAAAGTCCGGTTCTTCCCACGGAACCCATGATAATTGCTCTGGCTCCGATTTCGTTGGCTTTGTTTACGATATCCACGGCGGGTATGCCGTAAATGATTTCGTAACTGACCGGTATGTTTCTCTTCTTCGCTTCTTCCACCGCATAATCGACTGCGTTTCTGCCGATAATCTGTTCGGAATCGTCTTCCTTCAAAGGTTCATCGCTGACATAAACGATAAAAACTTCGAAATCAAGGGCCGATGCAAGGTCGAGGGCGTACTCCACCATCTCTTCACTGACTTTACTGCCGTCAGTTGCTATAAGAATCTTAGACAACTCTCCGTTCTCCAATGGCGGCCGTGTATGTCGACCGTACACGTAGAATATTGTTTTTCATTAAATAACCTTACGATGAACCGTAGTTGCGTCCGACGGATATCCGTACAAACACCACGGAAGAGCATCACACCTCTTTTTTTATGAATACAACCCAGGATGTTACCAGCGGAACGATTCCCCACAGGAACAGCGAAAGTATCGGTTTTGAAAGACTGATGTCCGCGGTTGCCACATCGTAAATTACGGATTCCGCAACGTTGATCAAATACCAATAATGTTCCAACTGATAGCCTGTATTCATTGAATACGTCGGATCTTTGAACATCAGCAACGTCAACAGTATTGTCGGAACCATGATTACGACGAAGAAGGTCATAAGCGCGGATACGCTTCCTTTTTTCGTGATTGTGCTGAAAAGCATGGCCAACGACGTCAATGCAAACACGTCAAACAACGCTACCAACAGCGACAGACCTATTTTGGAAGAAACCGCTCCTGTAACGATGAAAGAATGCCCCGCATAGATTCCGTAATACGCTAACGTCATAACCATGACGATAAAGTAGCATGCCAGGAATTTACCGACGAATATGGAGGTTTTCTTTATCGGCCTTGTGAACAGCAGCAAATATGTTCTTTCCTCGAATTCGGATACAATGGTATACGAAGCGAACAAAACCGCTCCTATGAGTATCAGAAAGGGCAGACTGCCTCCGTACATACTCAGCATCATGTCCTGTTTATCGATGGTGCCCGTTAGACTCTCCAATACATCCGGATAATATACCAAAAATCCGATATTTAAGGACACAATCAATCCTATGAGAAGAACGTAAAGTAAAATTTTTCTTCCTCTGATGAATTTGCGCAATTCGTTTTGAGCGATTACGCCCATCTGTCTGAAATCATCGACGGTAACGCTTATGTTGCGCTTATTTTTGTTTTTGACAGGATTCATTATCTCGACCCCTTTACCAAACTGAGATAAGTCGATTCCAGAGACGCGCCTTCCTGCATCTCGTAGACTCCGATGTTCGATTCGCCGACAAGTCTGAAAAGATCGGGATTCCTGGCGTGTTCCGAAGAAACATTCATTTCGATTCCTCCGCCGTAAAGAGATGCCGACATTACTCCGGGCAATCCGGCGATTTTTGAAACGTCGGCTTCCGTGGCGGGTCTGATTGTTTTGAGAATAATCTGTCTTGCGCCGGAAACCGATGACACCGCGTCTATCGTATCTTCGAACACAAGCTTCCCATGATCCAGAATCGCAACCCTGTCGCAGAGATCGCTGACTTCGTGCAACATGTGGGAGCTCATGAGAACGGTTACGTCTCTCCCGGTTCTTATGTTCTTGAGAACCTGCCTCATCTCCGCCATTCCTCTGGGATCCAGACCCGAAGTGGGTTCGTCCAGTATTATTATGCCGGGATCTCCCAAAAAGGCCTGTCCGAGGGCTATCCTCTGCCTCATGCCTTTAGAGAATGTTCCCAATTTTTTGTCTCTCCATTCCGTCATCTTTACGGTTTCCAGAATGGAGGATGTTTCGGCGGCGATGGATTCGGACGACATTCCTATTACCTGTCCGATTAATCTGAATGTTTCTTCCGGAGTCAGATAAGTGTAGAATTCGGGAGTTTCCACAACCGTGCCGACCCCCGTCAAAGCCGTTTTCGGATCTTTGGTAACATCCACGCCGTTAATGTAAGCCTCTCCGGAACTGGCGTTTATCAGATGGGTGAGCATCTTGAGAGTGGTGCTCTTACCGGCTCCGTTGGGTCCCAACAATCCCGTGAAACTGTTTCTCTTTATTTTTAACGTCAAATCGTCAACTGCGGAGAAGGAACCGTATTTTTTGAAAAGGCTGTAAATTTCTATTGGCTCGCCGATAAGTGACACCGTCCTTGACGGGTGTAAGCGGTTGTGTTTAAAATTGTTATCCGCAATCGACAATGATGATGTTCTTGGAGTAAAACATTAAATGAAAAGAGCGATGGCTGTATTATGCATGAATCCCCCCGGTTGAATGTCTTCTTTGAAAGAGTATACGCAAAAGAAGAAGTTTACAACGATGAACCGGGGTATGACGAATTCGCAAAAGCTCTGAAACACGCAAAAGATCTTTGCACCGAATACAATGAACCCAGAATCAGAAGTGAAAAAGAACTGAGAGAAATACTCGGGAGGATTTTATTGACGACTGTCGACGAAGCAACCGTGGTCAATCCGCCGTTCAGATGCGATTTGGGATTCAACATAACTCTGGGCAAAGGCGTCATGATTAACTGCAATTGTTTCTTTCTTGATTCAAACAGAATAACCGTGGGAGACCATGTCATGATCGGCCCCAATGTTGTTATTGTCACCCCCAACCACTCAAGAAGTTCGGAAGGGCGGAGAAGAGTCGGAACGATATCCGAACCGGTTGTCATAGAAGATGACGTATGGATCGGCGCGGGGGCGATTATTCTTCCCGGGGTAACCGTTGGAGAGGGGTCCATAGTGGGAGCCGGTTCCGTTGTTACGAAAGATGTTCCTCCGGGAGTGACCGTGGCGGGAAATCCTGCAAAAATCATAGGAAGCGGATGGCAATGCTGAATATCACCATACCCGGAGACTTCATAACCGGTACCTTCAGCGGAGACCTGATGCTGTTTATCATACCGATTAACCTTGTACTGGTTTTCGCGATGATATTCTGGGAACGGTCCAATCCTCAAAGCACATTGCTGTGGTTGTTGGTAATGCTGATGTTTCCGCCCTTCGGTTTCATCCTCTATCTGTTCTTCGGCCAGACATTCTATTCAAAATATGCATTCAAAACAAAGGCACAGGATGACCTGCGATTAAGAACGATTCTGAAAGAGCAGAAGATGACTTTGAAAAGAAGTCACGAGGACCTGGAAAAGGATCATCCCGGAAGCAGTGAATTCATGAATATAATCCACAACGTAAGTCACAGCTATTCGGACGACAACGAAGTGGAACTCTGTACCGACGGACGGATGTATTTCAGTAAATTGTTTGAAGACATCAGGAACGCAAAGGAAACCATCAATTTTGAATCTTACATCATCAGAGACGACGAAATCGGAGAGGCTTTGGTAAATCTGATGACCCGTAAAGTCGAAGAAGGCGTCGAGGTCAGATTCATGTGTGACGCCTTCGGATTCGGAAAGGGGCCCAAAAAAGCCGTAAACAGATTCATTGACGCCGGAGGGCATTTCACTCTGTTCCACAGCAGAGCCACCTGTTTCCTGTCCCCTCGAAAAAATAACCGGAATCACAGGAAAATAATTGTGATTGACGGAAAAATCGGATGGACCGGCGGTCACAACATCGGGAAAGAATACCTGGGACGGGGGCCGTTGGGGCACTGGCGGGATGCCAGCGTCAGAATCGCGGGGAGTGCCGTGGAAGGACTTCAGGTACGATTTCTGACCGATTGGAGATACGCCACAAAGCAGGATCTTACGACGGAGGAAGGGTTTTACAAAGATGAAAAATGTGATGGGGACACCGTCATCCAGATAATCTCCGGAGGCCCGGACGTGACGGAACAGAGTCCGGTTCATTCTCAGTATATGATGCTGTTCACCCGATGCAGAAAAACGCTGTACATACAGACCCCGTACCTTGTTCCCGACGAAGCTTCGCTATCAGTTTTGAAACTGGCCGCTTTGGGAGGGGTTGACGTCAGAATAATGATACCCGACAAACCGGATCATCCGTTTGTCTATTGGGCGAATCTGTACTATGCCAGCAGACTGATGGAAGCCGGCGTCAGAGTGTTCCATTACAAAAACGGATTCGTGCATTCAAAAACCATAGTGGCCGATTCATACTACTGTTCGGTGGGCTCCGCAAATCTGGATGAACGTAGTATGAAACTGAACTTTGAAACCAACGCCATGATTTACTCTCACGGGTTGGGTAAAAAACTTACCGATGTGTTCCTCAGGGATTTGGAATACTGTACGGAATACAGCTTGGAAGAATACAAAAAACTAAGATTCTTTGATTCATTCAAGATTTCTGTCTGCAGACTCGCCGCCAGCCAACTCTGATTCATTATTCACCGGAGGATGCATCTTTCGCTTGAAGTTCATGATTGTCTGATCCAATTGAACAAATCCGACAGAAGGAGTCTGTCTGCAGAATTCCGTCAGTGACGCCAAACCCATGAATGCCTTGGTCAGAAGGTTCTTTTCGATTCCTATGACCTTGTTACGTTTTTTGACTATATTGTCAAGAAACCCGTCCAAACTGTCTGCTTCCGAAACAGTCACAATATGACCCAGTTCCGTAAGCAGATGACCGTCGGTTCCGCCGGTTATGCCCATATTGTGTTCTTCCGCGACCTGGGATGCTTTCAGATTTGCGCCTCTGAACAAACCTCCGCTTATCACTTCGAATGCGTCAAATCTTCCGATTTCGTTTTTGGATATGTAATTTTTACGTATGCATACTTCCAATCCTTTGTTGGATCCCAAATAACCCATCGGATGGGCGGCGGACACGATGCAGTTCTCATTTTCCAGAATATCCAGTAATTTTGGCGTGGGCATGTCCTTGAGAGCGATCCACTGGCACTCTCTTATTCTATCTTTAATGTTCGATTCCCAAAAAGACTTCAGATCTTTCCAGTCATAAAAATAAGTCAGAATATGAGGGCCGTCGGATGCGCTGATTTCCATCCCGGGAATTATCATTACGTCTTTGTTCGCTTCCATCGCGTCCAAGACCCCTCCGACCTGATTGTGGTCCGTGATTGCCACGCCTACACCCAGCTTCTCGGCCAGACGTAAAATATCCTTCGGCTGCGTATAACTGTCAGAATAATGTGTGTGGAAGTGCATATCCGCACAGGTCAGACCTTCGGCCTTCAATTTTTCAATATCCGGCTTTTCGAATCTTATTTTTTCGTTCATCTTAAACAGAGCTGCCTCCAGACGTCTTCCGATTCCGAGAGAACTCCGTCAACGTCCAGGGTGGTTATTTCACGGTTCTCCATTACCATATCGCCTTGGCACATGGTATGCTTTACGTTGAGACTTGATGATGAATAAGCGATATTGCCGATAATGTTCTCCGGAAGAAGGGGCCTGAGGTTGGGATCTTTACCGTCCAATACAATGATGTCGGCATATTTTCCGGTTTCTATCGAACCGATTTTATCGTCCATACCGACGGCTTTGGCCCCGTTTATGGTTGCAAAATCAATCAGTTCCTGTGCTTTGGCAACGGTTGCGTCCCATCTGTTCGCCTTTTGGAGAAGGCCGAGTATCTTCATTTCGGAAAACATATCCAATGAATTATTGGTGGTGTTTCCGTCGGTTCCGATGGATACGTTGACTCCCTCGGACATAAACTCGGGAACGGGGGCCACGCCCCCGGTTGCCAGTTTCATGTTGGAAACCGGGCAGGTGGAAATCGACATTCCCGCTTCGCCCATCAGTCGGACTTCGTTGAGAGTCAGCCATGCGGAGTGGGCGGCAACGCCTCTGGGCCCGAAAATACCCAAATCGGCTAACCATTCCCCGGGTCTTTTTCCCGTTTCTTTTCTGTGTTGGTTTACCTCGCCCCTGGTTTCGGAAAGATGGAAATTCATCGGAAGTTTTTCTTTGTCGGAGTATTCTTTTGCTCCGAGACAGGTTTCTTCGTTACAAACATAAACACCCTGCAATCCCACGCCGGGGATTATTTTCCTTTTGCCTTTGTGGGTTTCGTGGAATCTGATACAGTTTTTCAACGGATTTCCCGTTTGTGTCGTTTTATCTTCATCCAGTACACACCAGCACAGAACCCCGCGGATTCCCGCCTCCTGAGTGGCTTTTGCGATGATGTCCTCGGAGTAGTACAAATCCATAAAAGTGGTGGTGCCACCGCGAATCATTTCCATGCACCCGAGTTTGGTGCCTATTTCCAAATCGCGATCGGTTCTGTCCGCGTCCACTTTGAAACTTGCATTGAGGAAATCCGGGAATGCCAAATCGTCCAACGAACCTTTCATCACCGACATTGCCACATGCGTGTGGGTGTTGATCATTCCCGGCATGACAATATCGCCGGAAACATCAATCTCCCTGTCCGCGGCATCTTTGTATTCCGGTCCGACATAAATTATTTTTTCATTTTCGACCGCAACGTCTCCCTTAAGAACTTCTCTGTTGGGGTTTTGCGTTACTATCCATCCGCCGCGGAATGCAGTTATCATATCTGCCGTAACATTTTGTTCCCGTATAACATTTCCTAATTTCAAAAAACGGATATATCATCATTGCATTGCGCATAATACATGTCGACACGCATTATTTTTCTGGGTACCGGCGGCGGTCGGCATACGACTATGTATCAAACCCGCAGCACCGGCGGATTTCTTCTTATGAACAACGACAATATTGTTCACGTGGATCCGGGGCCGGGTGCTTTGACCCAAATGCAGAAAATAAGGTACGACTTGACCCGTACGGAATCCGTTGTTGTTTCTCACGCTCACCCGGACCATTATGCCGACGCCGAATCCGTCATAGAGGGATGTTCTTTCGGAGGATGGCGGAAAAGAGGTAAAATCTACGGCAGTGTGACCGCAATAAAGGGACAGGACGGATTGGGGCCGTGCATATCCGAATATCATCAAAAGATTGCGGAAAGCTGCACGGTGATTGCTCCCGGAGATATCGTTACAATCGGAGGAATGGTAACCGAAGTCTGCGAATCCAAACATAACGACCCCACCAACGTCGGGTTGAAATTCCATACCGACGGAGGAATCGTTTCTTATGTCAGCGATACGGATTTTTCCGAAAAAATAGCAAAGCAATACGTCGGCTCCAGGATTTTGATGCTGCCCGTGACGGTCCCCGACGATTTGCGGATCAAAGGTCATTTGTGCACCGAAGATTCCGTTAAATTCATAGACATTGTCAAACCCGAAATTGCCATCTTTATCCATTTGGGAATCGTGATGATACGTCACGGTCCGGAAAAACAGGCATCGATTGCAGAAAAAGCAACCGGCATCAAAACCATCGCGGGAAGAGACCGGATGGCGGTGGATATCGGAGACGACATAACTTTGTCGGATTTGGAAATTCACGAACAGGGTTGGATTCCGGATACTTCGCCTTAAGCTGTGATGGGATAAAAGCCGTAGCGGTAATCTTCCGAAGCGTATTCTCCGCCCGGCATCCAGTCCATAAGCGTACCGCTGCGAACCTCATCGTTCACTTCTTCGGTATAAGTTATGGTTGTGTACCCGATTAATAAACTGGACGCGCCGTCGGTGGCTTCGCAGCCGTAGAACGTTTTGCCGTCTATTTCCTGATATATACTGTATGGAGGCTTGCCGTCGCTACCTTCTTTATCTTTGTCTTGTGGAGGATATGTGGGATATGGAGTGTTCAATACCGATTGACCGAGAATATGTACTCCTGCCATGGCGTGTCCCGGCAGTACGGCCACGGCGGTATCGTATCCGGCGACTTTGTACAATGCGGCGCAGAGCAGCGATGAATCCTCGCAGTCTCCGTGACCCTGTACCAGTGTCTCGGCCGGAAATGCCCAGTATTCTTCGCTTCCGTAGATGATGGCGTCACTGGCGTACGTTACGGTTTGTTGCACGAAAGATAAAAGGTATGAAGCATAATTGTATCTGTTGCCGGGACTGCCGAGAGGGTAATCTACGGATATTGATTCTTTATCAAACTCATCTCTCAGTTTTGCTTCCAATTCAATGATTATTGCGTTACTGTCCAAAACAAATTCGTTGATGGCGGATCCGATTTTACTGAAAAAGAAATAACCTCTTTTACCGTCATATTCTATCGAAGATATGCAGTCCTTGTATTGGAAACTGAAATCCATACTGAATATGTGTGTTATCGACGTTCCGCCCACGTATTCCTTGTAATTCCAGTTATACACCCGGGTTATTTCGCCGCTTAAAGCAAACGTGCCTTCATAGGTTTTGAAAAGGGTATCCACTTTAACGGAATAATGACCCGGTTCCAAAGTGCACATCAAAGATTTTCCGTCTGAAGAAACGGATACGTTTTCCGACATCGGATAATCGTTTATGTTTGTCACATTGCTCAACGATCTTACCGACCAGGAATAACCTCCCGCGGAGTATGCATTGCAGGTCAGCGTAACCATTCCGACTCCGTCATACGGATCCGTATCGTCAGGATCGGAAATTACGGAAATTACGCCTTTGTCCACTGCACCGCTCCCGTAAATCACGAATTCATCAGCTTCGAAGGCGTCGAAATTGTTGTTTGCGTAATATACGGCACCGAAAACACCGCCGGACAACAACAGCAAAATCGCTATCAAAGCCGGTAATTTTCGACTTGGCTCAGAGGTTTGAATACGGAAGTTCGGGAGCGGGTCTTCTACCGATTTTACGTAGTTACCGCACCTGTGACAGAACGTCTCGTCCTCGGCCAAGGCAGAGCCGCATTGAGAACAGAACATCACCCGTACTAATACGCGCTTGTATTTAATCTAAAGGGACTATACCGAAATGTCAATGAAAGGGTATGCAGAGTCTGTTCAGAACTATGAAGATTCGACGGTTATCGAATCGGAAATCATTAAAAGAATCAAACCGACAAAGACCGAAACAGATAACCTGAGGAATTCTGCGGAGAAATTGAAAAAACGAACAGAAGATTTCATAAACGAAAACAATCTGGCCGTAACCGAAATCAGGTTTGTGGGCTCTTTTGCAAAAGATACGTATCTTTCGAATCCGGATCTTGATTTGTTTCTTATGTTCCCGCCGGATGTACCCAGAGAACAATTGGAACGGGAAGGTCTCTTTGCCGGAGAAGGAATTCTCGGCGGAAAAAGAATGTACGCCGAACATCCCTACATAAGAGGCATTTTTGAAAATTACGAAGTGGACATGGTTCCGTGCTACGCCCTTAACGATACAAAGAAACTGAAAACATCGGTCGACAGAACGCCGTTTCATACCGAATTCGTACTTTCCCGCCTCGGGGCGAAACAGAAGGATCAGGTACGGCTGCTGAAGAAATTCATGAAGGGAATATCCGTTTACGGAGCCGAACCCGATACCAGAGGATTTTCGGGATACCTCTGCGAACTTTTAGTAATACGTTACGGAGGGTTCAGGCAGGTTATGGAAGCCGCCTCGAATTGGAGAGAAGGCACAATAGTGGAAATAGAAGGAAAGGGACCTGCCACCGTCGCACCGTTGACGGTGTACGATCCTGTGGATTCAAGGAGAAATGCCGCATCCGCGGTACATTTGGACACTTTGTCTTTGTTCATTGTTGCATCGTGCACCTATTTGAAACAGCCTTCGGAAAAATTCTTCTTTCCGGTTGAAAGAAAGACTCTGTCTTCGAACGAAATCGGCGAAAAAATCGAATCGCACGGAACGAAACTGTTGACTGCTATGTTCCAACGCCCCGATGTAATAGAAGAGAGTCTGTATTCCCAATTATGGAAAACCGAATATGCACTGTCGAGAAAACTCAATGATTTCGGATTCGGCGTATTGCGGACGGTTCATGAAATAAACGAAGAATTATGGATAGTTTTTGAATTGGAGCGGGATGCTTTGTCAAAGACTTTCAAACATACCGGGCCGCCGGTATGGGTGAAAAATGCGGAACGTTTCATTGAAAAATGGAAAGAAAACGAAAACGGGGAACCTTTTATCGAAGACGGAAACTGGAATGTCGTGGCAAACCGGCCCTATATCACACCGAAAGAGCTGATTTACGAAGAAGCGGCCATGTCCGGAATCGGCAGAGACCTGGATCCCGAAACGATGCACGTGCTGAACCACGAAGAAACATTGAACCTGGTTTCACCGATATTGTTGACGGAACTTCTGGATCCGAAACTGAGCTGGGAAAACTGATTACAGGAACGGTGCATTAATCAGAAGAATGGAAACTCCCGTAGCCAGCAACATGAACATTACGTAATTGCCCGCCATGGACTTGCCTTGCATCATCTCCACCCGTATGCCGAGTATTTCCAAGATTTTCTTCATCTGGGAAATTAAAAGGATACAGACCAGCAGACCGACAATCCACATGTAATTGCCGAGGCGGTAGAACAAAGCCCACTGAACACCGGCCAAAACTCCAAAAAGAATTACAATAAAGAATACCTTGGTCTCAAAAAGCTCTTTTAGAATGAACTCTCGCTCATCAAACTCCGCGGGAGTGAACTCGTAGGATTCTTTGGGCTCCTCTCTTATTCTTCTTTTTTTCTTGGCCATTCGGCCACTTATCCTGAAACATACATATAAAGATTTATGAAGAAGGTTTCATTTTCAGTATATTCGGCGACCCCCCGTACTTTTGGTTATATACAGAAGATGCTTTGTTGAATCGGAGGTAAACCAATGGACACCAAAACCTTAGAAGACATACCAGGAGTAGGACCAGCCATTTCAGAAAAGCTCCGCGAAGCAGGATACACAACTCTGATGGACATTGCTGTTGCCCCGGCGAAACAACTCGCAGAAGACTGTGAACTCGGCGATAAAAAAGCGGCCGATATCATCGAAGGCGCAAAAATGTGCGCCGACATAGGTGGGTTTGAAACCGGAGACGAAATTCTTGAGAGACGCAAGCTGATAACAAAGCTGACGACCGGATCTCAGGCCATAGACGAACTTCTCGGCGGAGGATTGGAAAGCCAATCCATCGTCGAATTTTACGGAGAATTCGGAAGCAGTAAATCGCAGATCTGTTTCCAGCTTGCCGTAAATGCCACCATGCCCGAGGAGCGGGGAGGGCTGGATTCGGATGTTATCATAATCGATACCGAAAACACCTTCAGACCCGAAAGAATCATACAGATGGCCACCTACCTGGGACTTGACCCGGAAGAAACACTTAAAAGAATTCATGTTGCCAGAGCATACAACTCTCAGCATCAGGTGCTCCTCGTAGGAAAAGCACTTGAACTTGCCAAAGACCTGAAGGTCAGACTTCTGATTGTCGATTCTTTGACATCTCACTTCAGAGCCGAATACATAGGCAGGGGAACACTGTCCGAAAGACAGCAGGTTCTCAACCGCCATATGCATGAATTGCTGAACTTCTCTACCGTAAACAATGCCGTAATCGCAGTCACCAACCAGGTGTCTGCAAAACCGGATGCGTTTTTCGGAGACCCCACAAGACCCATCGGAGGACACATTGTCGGACACACCGCAACCTTCCGTATCTATCTCAGAAAGGGTAAAGCAGGCAAAAGAATCGCAAGACTTGTTGATTCTCCGAGCCTTCCCGAAGGAGAAGCGGTCTTCATGGTTACCGAAGACGGTATTAAGGACTGAAACCAATCGGGGTTCGGTGAACCCCATTTATTTCTTTGAACTGTCGGGTGAGGCGGGGGATATGCCCCGCGAAGAAGTCATCAGCTGTGCGTACGCCGAAACCGAAGGAAAATCGGAAGTGGTTTCATTCGGTCCCGGATATGTGATCATGAAGCTGCCATCCGACAGTTTGCCATTTATTTTTGAAAGATTGGCATTGACCCACAGTATGGGAAAATACCTCGGTTCCTTTGCTCCCGATGAAATTAATGAATTCGCTCCCGAAGAACTTTCGGACGGGACCTTTGCCATCCGTGCCAAAAGATTCAGGGGAATGATGAGCGATGTCGATTCCCAAAAAATAATAAGAAGAGTGGGAGACATTTTTTCGAAAAGGAATTCGGTCGATTTGAAGGAACCGGATATTGTGGTTCGGATGTTCATGAGCGACAAAGTCCATTTCTTTATCGAAGAGCACAGAACCGTTGCCGATTTGTTTGAGAAAAGAAAAGTAAGCGAACGCCCTTTTTTCTCTCCGATTTCGTTGCATCCGAAATATGCCAGAGCTCTGATTAACCTTACGGGGGCTGTAAGGGGTTCTACGGTTTTGGATCCTTTCTGCGGTACGGGGGGTATTGCCATAGAAGCGGCCGACATGGGAATGAAAGTCATCGTTTCCGATTTTGACCCGCATATGATTGCGGGAACAATCGAAAATTTGCACTTTTACGGACTGGATATTCTTGACAGTGACGTATTGGATGTCGGCGACATTGCTGAACGGTGGAACGATATCGATGTTGTTGCCACGGACCCTCCGTACGGGCGCTCGACCAAAACCGGCGGAGAAAATATTTCAAAAATATATGCCAGATCTCTAAAATCGATTTCCGAAATACTCTGTCCCGGGGGGCGGGCGGGCGTAATACTTCCTTATGAAATTTCTACGGAATATCTTACTCTCGAAAGAATTCTTCCCCAGAGGGTCCACGGTTCTCTGACCAGATATTATCATCTGTTCAGGAAATAACTAACTATTTCAATATCCAGGATATCCAGAACCTGTGTACAGATATCTGAGACTGTTCAGGTTCGGCAACAGCATTTTGGGCATCGTCGGTGTTATAGTCGGCGCATTTATAGCGTCCGGTCTGGGTATTTTAGAATACTGGGTAAGCATTGTCATCTCCTGTTCCATAGTGTTTGTATTCATGGCGGGCGGAAATGCTCTCAATGACTACATAGACCGCGATATCGATTTGATTGCACATCCCGACAGACCCATACCCAGAGGGGAAATATCGCCTTCCGTCGCAAAAAATCTCGGCGTAATATTCATGATTCTTGCGGTGGCAATCGGCGTAATCTCTCAGATTGCATCATGGCACATGGATTTTTTATTCTGGGATTCGACTTCCACTGCTATTGTTATAATTGCCTCCCTGCTGATGATCTCTTACGAAGTATTCCTTAAACAGAAGGGATTCGTGGGAAACGTTACGATAGCTGTTCTGACCGGCATGTTATTCCTTCTCGGAGGTGCCGTTTGCGGTAATATCGGTCCGGTTATTCCGATGGCCGTCATGGCTGTTCTGGTAAACATAGGACGTGAAATCTCAAAAGACATAGAGGACAAGGATTCTGACGAGGGCAGAATCACGCTGCCGATGAAAATCGGGAACAGAAATGCATCCGTTATTGCCTGCATGTCCTTCCTGGCCGGTGTGCTCCTGAGTGCTCTTCCTTTAATCAACGGTTCCATGAATATCTTCTATTCCGTGGTATTTGCCGCGGATGCAATGTTTATATATGCCGCGTTTATTGTTTTTAAGAGTGCACACAAGGCTCAGAAAACAGCAAAACTCGCTATGGCGTTTGCTTTGCTCGCCTTTGTCATCGGTGTGATATGATGGACGTCAAACAGTATCTTCTGGATAAAATCGGGAAAGGTACCATTCACATGGCTCTTTTGGATCCGGACAAACAAAGTCCCGAAGAAGCCGGTAAATTGGCCGCACTTGCAAAAGAAGCCGGAACCGATGCGATAATGATCGGCGGATCCACCGGAGTGACTTCCGAAAATCTCGGCGCAACGGCCAGGGCAATCCGTGAAATGTCCGGTCTGCCCAGTATACATTTCCCCGGCGGCCCCAATGAACTTTCCCCGGAAGTTGACGCTCTTTTCTTTATGAGTCTCGTAAACAGTTCCGATCCTGCCTGGATATTCGGAGCCCAGGCTTATGCCGCACCGTATATCAAAAAATTGGGAATAGAAACACTGTCCATGGGATATCTGCTTATTGAACCCGGCATGAAAGTCGGAGAAGTCGGTAAGGCCAATCTGATTAAACATTCCGAAATCGATAAAGCAATAGGATATGCGATTGCCTGCGAAATGTACGGCATGGAGTATGTGTATCTTGAAGCGGGAAGCGGAGCCAATATTCCGGTTCCCGCAAATATGATAACCGCAGTGAAAAATGCAATATCCATTCCTCTGATAGTCGGAGGAGGGATAAGAACTCCCGAAGCCGCAGAAGCCGCCAGAAAGGCAGGCGCCGATGCCATAGTCACGGGAACTTTCATCGAAGAGTGTTCCGATCTCAATCACTTAAAAGCAGTCGTTGAAGCATCCAGAGGAAAAAAATGAGCCCTAATCAAGCACCGATATCTCCATTTGCACCCATGCGTCTGACGCCCGAGGAACGCAGTGCGGGTATCACCAAAGATCTTAAAGTCGCCGCACGCAGGTTCCTGTGTCCGGTGTGTCACAAGGAATTCAGCCTATTCCAATCCAGGGCCATTGCCTGTGTGGCATGCCCGCAGGCCAATCAGAACTGTCCCAACGTCAGATGTCCTCATTGCGACAATGAGTTTCCCATCGAAGGATTCATCGTACCTGGCAAAGAAGAAACCGTTCACATGAACAAGTATGCCGACAATGTTTTCGACAATTGGATAGACAGTCACGGCATAATCAGACGTTAATCAGATTATCGTCATTGCTTCCAATCCGGACTCTTCATCGATTTTTCTTACGGGGCCGGAACCGGTCATTTCCGTTATGACGACTTCGGTGACAAACCATGCAATCATTCCGTTCCGAAAACATCCCGTCACCGACTTACCTTCCCGGCCCGCGGTTCCGTGCATATGCAGGACCGGGTTTCCGGAGGCATCGGGAAATAACGTACCGAAGCCTGTGACTTCGCTGGGTGCATCCAAAACGTGATTGAGCGGCTCTATGGTGTTTCCGATGGGGTATTTCGGACCCACTACCAACCGCGATCCTTTATCCACTCCGCCCACAACAGATACGGCGGCATATCGTATGCCGTGTTCTATTGAGAATTTTTCTACCTCTTCCCGTATTATTTTACCGGGTTCCAGACTAAGAACGAATATCCGTCCCGGGCGCATCTCCGCATACTTCATAATATGTCAGCGGTATCTGCTGTATTTATCAAGGAGCCTTGCAATTCTGTCATGCTCCTCTTTCGTCAGATCGCCTTCGTCAAAAAATGTTTTGACATGGACTTTTGCTTCTTTGGTTGAAGTTCGGGAGGCTTTCGCAATCACAGTAGCTAAAAAAGATGATGCTTTATCTTGGTCCATAGCAGATTCCGACAAGACTTCGTTCATATCGTATTTGAACGAATTTATCTTGTGCATATTCAACATCGGCTGTTTCTTCGATGCGGTCTTTGTTTTTGGCTTGAATCTTTTTTTCCTTCTGTTGTCTCCGCCGGAATCGGAAGTCGATTTTGAAGCAGGACTTCCTGTGCCGGACACCTTGTTTACTTTTACCAAGAATATAACTCCGTGGCGAACTACTGAGTCATATTATATAAACATAACCTAATTCCGTATTTAACTGGGTTTGGTGTCCAGGTCTTCTTTTTTCAAAAATATTGCAAGAGAAGTGGTAAAAAAAATAAAGGGTTTGGAATTCGGAAAACAAACAGTGTATTTGTTCACTCTTCTTCTTCGTCGTCGTCAACTATCAACGATTTTGCCTTTTTGGTTGCTCTGGCTATCCACAGTGTAAACAGAACAGCGATAACCGTAACAATGATTGCATAGACGTACAATGCAATAATTCCGCCATGCTCTGTTCCCAAAAATTCATTGATGGTCGTCTTGATTGCCTCGTTCCAGGCAAGTGCTGCCACAAGACCGAAGGCCGCAGTTATAAGTGCTGCAAAAGATTGAAGAAGTTCAACCTTGAATTCATCTCTGTTTTTCTTTCTTTTTACTTCTCTATCTGACATTGAGTAAACTCCTTAGGTGCATAACCCAGACATGAGTATTACAGTTTGGAGATAATATATTCTTCGGAAAAATATTGTTTTTACAATCCCCGTTAATTATCCTTATGACCTCCGAATTCCGTATAACGGCTTCCGAATTTCAAATAATTTTCAGTAATGGGTATTTCTGATTTTTAAAATGACGATGCCGTATAAGAGTCATGCACAATATTCAAAAAAGATACTGTACTGCAAAAATTTTATTTCAAAACCGTTCCCGTTTGCCGGGTGTATGGAATTAAAGTGCGGAGGATGGGATTCGAACCCACGAAACCCTAAGGTCTAGGATCTTAAGTCCTATGCCGTTGTCCTCTTGGCTACCCCCGCTCAAACCGTGTAATAACTTATTCTTAATTAAACTACCTAGTGTTTTTAT
>DAHY01000023.1:26387-34638 GCA_002498605.1 Methanomassiliicoccaceae archaeon UBA404
CTAGTGTTTTTATTAAAACATATAATGTAAGAATGCCATACCCAGTATCAATGGCTTATAAAATCCCTCGTGAAAACGACGTAGCGGACGCATTACTGATAGTGATGCACAAGAATCCGCAGATCAAATCGCAAAGGGAATTAACCGAGTTGGTCAAGCGGCAATTGTCTCACGCAGACTCCGAATACAGAGTCAGCGGTGAACGTATACGCAGAATCGGACTCAACAAAGGGCTGATCCGTATAAGCATTGATTACAACTCGTCAAATGCGGAAACTCTGCCGGACATATGTCCTGTTTGCAGAAACCGGATGGTTTCAATAAAGAACAGAACGTTGGACGGCGGAGTCATTGAAGTCAGAAGAAGATGCGAACTTTGTAAATTCAGTACAGGCCCCGAACCGACCGTGCCCGGCCGGTACCACTTCACAAAGAAGGGATGAAACGTGGAACCTGAAGAACGTACGGAAAAGCTTCTGGAGGCTTGCGAATTATTGAAAAAAGCCTACGTTATGATTGACGAGGCCCTGTACATGTCGGGAATGGAAACACGCGGAAAGAAACTTTTGGATTCACTGGACGGTTACATATCTTCGAATAACGACTCGGGAAGCATTCCGAATATCATTGCAGATATTGAATCTGCAAATGCCGACCCGTGTTGGACTCTTCCTTATGTATCGGTGAAACATTTTAACGGGAAAAATATATGATTGTTGCCAACAATCAAACGGAAGGTCTCCTATGAAATTCTGGGAATTCACAAAGGTCAAAGGTACAAAAATCGAAATTGACAAATGGCTGTCCGATACGATGGGTTTGATGAACGGGGGATGTGTGTACAGCACTTTATTCAGATATACCGGCGAAGGACCCAAAGACTGTGAAATTATCCTTTCGATGTTCCCTCAGGAGAATTACCATACGCTAACCTACATCACGTTTTACATGAAGGACGTTCCCGGATCCAGTGCTCAGGCGTCCAAATTTTTGTCCGACCGCGAAATCAACATTTTGAACTCTGTGTCCCTGAACGGAATTTCGGACACTGTCATAATCTGGAAATTAATGGCGGATCTGAGTTTTGCCGGAGAAGCCGACCTGCTTTTGGAAGATCTTGAAAAAAGAAAGGCCGCGGAAGACCCGTCTGTATCCTTCATTGACCACATTACCATAAAGCCGGCGGAGATAGGACGGATGTTCAGATCTGACCCGGAATACCACACAAAAGAAGAAGTTCGCCGTGCCGAACCCCGTACTTTCGAACATGGAACTTTCGATATCTCCCTGGGTTATGGGGATATTCTGAAAAATGCAGACGGACGGGACGTTATGCTGGTTGCCGATGCCGAGTCCTGGGTCCTTTCCATTACATTCTTTAAACCGGACACTCACCTGATCAATCTTTTGTTTGAAGTTCCGGACAATCCCGGTTCCCTTCAGCAGATATTCGATCTTCTGGCTCAAAGAAATTTGAACCTCATATCGGTGTTCAGCAAAGTCAAAATATGTTATCAGAGAATGCTTGTGGAACTTGTCGCGGATGTAGGACAGACCAAAACCACTGCCAAAGAGCTAAGGGAAACTTTACCGAAAGAATTGGAAAAGTTGAACGGAATATTCACTCTTGAAGAGTTGAAAGAACTCAGCTGATATGGATTTGGATACTGTTTTGAAATCGGGATTCGATGTCCGAAAAACATTGGAAAAGGGGCTAAATATTCTCATCGGCGAGATGTTGAATGCCGTATCTTCGTTACCGGAAGATTCGGTTTTGAAAACCGAACACAGCGAATTCGGAATACCCTCGGTCTTTTCCTGGGCAGGCATCAAAGAGTTGAGAACTTCTGAGATACGGGATTTGTTTTCAAAAACTATTGAAGTCGGGGCGGAAGGAAGTCTTGACGCGGGCCTGAAAGCATCCATGGCTTACGAAATCACGGCATCCTTATCCGGCGGAATTCTCCCCGATTTTTTGATAACGGACTGCGGTCATGATTTGATTGACGGTACCGTACCCGGAATCGCATTGTTCATCGGAGAGCCCGATGACAATTCCTTTAATGAAATCAATATTTGTTCGAAAAAGGGTCTGAAGATTGTTCTTGCGGGAAAATATTCCGATTTGAATGTTGAAAATGAAGTTCTGAAATTGAATGGAACTCAATCTCTGGGTATTAACGGATTGCTTGCGAGAGCTGCAATACTTTATGGGAACGTCGAACCCGGCGACAGAGTCTCCGTTGCAAAATATTTGAAAAAAAGGCCTAAGCTGATAACAATCCATACAGGCAGACTGACGGTTTTGGATGTTCTCACAATATTTTCTGCCGCGGCCGCAGGGTCCTACTCTGTTGTGAATTCCGTGTTTCCGGAAATACCCAGATTCTCCGAACGTGCCTCGAACAATATGGTTTTGACGGGAATGGCCGAACGGGGAATCACAATCAAAACCGATAAAAAAATCAGGTCGGGTTCGACTTTTGAAAATCAAAGGATAAGGAAAACGGATGCTTTTTTTGAATTCGGCGGCGACGATGCGACCGAATCTTACGAAATCGTCACTGTGTCCGATGTCGCAGAAGACGGAGCTGTCTTTGTTGACGGAGAAAATTTACAGAATCTGAGCAAAGGGGACTACCCCCTGTCCATAGAAATCAGAGTTAACGGATCGGTTGAACCTGTTATGGAACAGGCCATAGAGAGAAGAGTTCATTTTGCCTTAAACAGAATGGAAGGCGTCTGGCACAACGGACAAAGAGACACTTGCTGGATAAGAATCAGTGATTTAGCCGTTGAAAAGGGAATAACCTTCGATGACTTGGGGGACAGCATAATATCCGATATCAGGAACAATTTCGGATCGGTTATCGATGCTGTGGATATTACATTTTCAACAAACTCTGCGTATGTTTCGGACAGTCTGAAAAAAGCAAAAGAACATTACAGTTCAAGAGACAAAAAATTGATGAACCTGACCGATGAAGACGTGAATGAATTCTATACCTGCACCGTATGCCAGACATACGCCCCCGGTCATATCTGCATAATTACTCCGGAACGGCCCAGCGTATGCGGTTCGGTCACCTGGATCGATGCCAAAGTCGGAAGCGAAATAAATCCCGGCGGCCGACAGCGTCCTTTTCCGAAAGGAGTTTGTATCGATTCGGAAAAAGGAATTTGGAGCGGAATCAATGATATTGTGTCCGATGCATCCATGGGTTCGGTTACGCGGGTTTGTGTTCACAGCATTGCCGATTCCCCGATGACGGCCTGCAGTTGCATGGAAGTGGTTGCCGCCGTGTCCGAAGACCGGCGTTCGATCTTACTCATAGATCGTTCCGAAACCGGAGATAATCCCTCAGGCAAAACTTATTCCGAAATATCGTCAATGGTGGGAAGAGGCTCCCAGCATCCCGGATACATGGGAATGGGAAGGCATTACGTACTGTCCCCGGGATTTCTGCGTGGAGACGGGGGATTGCAAAGAGTCTCGTGGATAAGTCATCGTCTTAAGTCTATGCTCGGAGAATCGTTGAAAAGAGCCTGTGATGTTACCGGAGACCCGGGTCTGTATGATAAAATAGCTGACGGAAACAGTGTTACCGATTCGAATTCTCTGTTGCTCTGGCTATCTGAAAAAAACCACCCGTCACTGAAGATGGAACCACTTAAATTATAAATTCCAGCAGTTTCGTAATCGATTTGCCGAATTCGGTATTCTTCGGTACGTCAAGCTCTTCGGTGTTCATCGCTGACTCCGAGATATACGGTTCATAAGGAAATGTCATTATCTCCGAAAAACCGGCTTCTTTCGCAACTTTGTCCAATTTATCGGATAAATCCGATGCTACGTTGTTCAGAATCAGGATTTTTTTTCCTGTTTCTATTCCGACGTCTTCGGCCAATTGGGAAAGTCTGCCCACCGTCCTGATTCCGGTTACCGTGGGGTCCGAAACGAAAAGAAACACATCTGCACGAGGCAAAGTCTTACGCGACATATGTTCCATTCCCGCTTCGTTGTCCACAACCGTGAAACGGTAGTTTGGTATTAATTTGACAAAACTGTCTTTCAGGGCGCTGTTGATGAAACAGTAACAACCTTCCCCTTCCGGTCTGCCCATTACAAGCAAATCAACTCTGTCGGTCTCCGAGATCGCTCTCTGCACCCGTTCGTTGACGTATTGTTGCTTGCTGAGCCCTTCGGGTACTTTCGCGGGGTCGGCGATTATTTCATCCCTCAATTCCCCGATGGAACCTTTGACGTCAATACCCAGCTTATCGCACAGGTTGGAGTTGGGATCCGCATCCACCGCCAAAACCGTATCGATTTCGGACAGCCTCCTCACCAATTGCGAAGCGATGGTACTTTTTCCCACCCCTCCTTTGCCTACCAGTGCGATTACGGTCATCTGTTCAGAACAGCCTCCTTTTCAGCTTTGAACCTAAAGTATCTTTTTCGGACATGGGACATATCGATTTGTATTCATCGCCGTGAAGCCCGTTTCCGAAATTTATCGGCTTTACAATCTTACGAACGGCTTCCGCCCGGTTTCTTATGTCCTCCGACAGCATTGCGTTTCTGGCATATGTCATCGATGCATTACCCAGATAGTTGAATTTGTCTCTGTCGACGTCAGGCAGCATCCCCAATGATATTGCGTTGTCCGCATTGATGAATATTCCGAAGCTGCCGGACAAAACAATGCGTGAAACATCATCCATCGCAATGTTGGCTTCATTTAACAAAGTGTATATTCCGGCGCATACCGCGGACTTTGCCTTCATGACTTCGGATACGTCCGATTCGGTTATGTAAATCCTTTCGGTGATTCCGTAAGCTTTTCCGTTTTCCGAATCGATGGTTTTTGCTTTTTTTGTAAATTTGCCTTTTGCGTCTATAAATCCGTTCAGGAACATCTGGGACACCAAATCTATCAGACCTGAACCGCATATTCCCGTGGGGGGAGTTCCTCCGATTACGGTGTAACTGATATGTTTTCGTTTGAAAGAAACGCTGTCGATTGCTCCTATGGAAGGAGTCATTCCGAAGGTTACGTTTCCTCCTTCCAGTGCCGGACCCGACTCTGACGAACATACCAAAACAGAGTTTTTGTCACCGAGAGCCAGCTGTACCGTTGAACCGATATCTATCAAAAGTATCGTTTCATCGGAATTGTCCATATCGCAGGCGAGTATTCCGCCTATCAGATCCCCGCCCACATCCGCGGACAGTTCCTTGACACAGTATGTCGGGGCATCCTTTGCCATATCCAAACCGAGTTCGGAACCGCCCAAACAGAATGGGCCGCCGGTCATGCTGCATACTTCCGTTAAAGATTCCATCAAATAGGGTTTTCCGGAAATGACCGCTGTTTTTACATCATCGGGGCTTCTTACGAATGTATACATCAAATCGTTGATTTCGTCTATGGCGGCTTTTCTCAGAACATCCCCGCCCATCTTGTCGGCGTACGCTCTTCTGGATTCCAAATCGTCTCCGGCGAAGGATTGGGGATTGTCGCCCACGGTCGAATACAATTCGTATCCCGTCTTCAGATCAATAATGCTGATTGCGATTGCGGCGGTACCCAAATCCACGGCAAGCCCCAGTTGAGTCTTTCCGCGTGCTTTTACAATAGGGACTATCTCTCCGTCGTAAACTCTTCTTTTATCTTCGCCCGCAACAATTCTTCCGAATTCGTCGTACGGAACGAATACGTCTATGTCTTTGGTAATGTCGTGCATGCATGCCAGCACCCTTTCCATTCCTATGGGATTGGGTTCACTGCCGTCGGCAGGCGTGTCCGAAACATAAACTCCGCAGCGTCCGCAGCGTCCTTTACCGCCGCAGGGCAGTTTTATCTCTATATCGGCAAGCTTGGCGGCGTATGCAATTTTTTGAACGGTGTCCAACTCCACTACTTTCCCGCTGGGGAAAAAACGGACGGTTCTTTTGATCATGCGACAATATTGCAATGTTCTTATTAATTCTACTTCCAAAAAGATAATACCGCATCCGATAATACCGCATTCATGAAGATAGGGGGATTTATCAAAACGACTCTTTCCGATTGGGACGGAAAGGTTGCCTGTATGGTGTTTACGCCCGGTTGTAATTTTTCATGCCCGTTCTGTCATAATCCCCAACTTGTTGCCAATGAAACAGAACTGATTGATGAAACGGTTGTACTGAACTATATGCGGGAAAACAACGATTTCCTTACCGGCGCGGTAATTTCCGGCGGGGAACCCACATTACACAACGATCTCTATGTGTTTTTGAAGGAAATCAAAAAATTGGGTCTTGAAGTAAAATTGGATACCAACGGAAGCCGTCCCGATGTGTTGGACGATTTGATAGGTGCCAAAATGGTCGATTATGTCGCAATGGACGTTAAAGCGCCTCTTAATAAAGAAAAATACAGCATTGCCGCCGGTGTAGATGTTGATGTTGAAAAAATATCCGAAAGCATACGGATAATAAAGGAATCCGGAGTAAAATACGAATTCAGAACCACGGCGTACCCGGAGGCCGTGTCTGTCGACGACATCAAAGAAATAGCGGAATCGCTGAGAGGGGCCGAACGTTACTGCATTCAACAGTTCCGTCCGGACCTGACAATGTCTGCCGAAGCCTCCAAAACCAAACCCTATCCCGTAAAGACGCTGAGGGAAATGTACGACGGGGCCAAACCTTTCGTTAAAAAGGTTGTTATGAGAGGGATTTGATCAGACAACAAACCTCTCCATATTCAGACTTATGCCGGGCAACATTTCCTCGGTTCCTTTGTTTATGTTGATAAAAGGCGCCTCGGCAAATTCTTTGAATTTATTAATTACCTTGCTGTCACCGCAGAAAATAGAAGCAGACAGACCGCATTCGGTATTGATCAATTCTTCAAACATTGCCTCTTCATCCGGTACCGAAACCAAAGTCAGAATCGGTAAACCCGTATCATAATCGCCAAGTTCGCAATTATCCGCGGAAGCTTCCGCAAGAGTGGGGTTGACATAACACCCGCCATCAAGGAATTCCCCTCTGGCTCTGTCTCCTCCGAGAATAATTCTGTCCGAGTACTTTTCCATCAGTTTCTGGAATTTTGTAAGGTCGTCTTTGGACATCAACGGGCCCACATCCGCCTTGAGCTCGGCGGGATCATCAACAACGAGAGCTTTCATGGATTCTTTCAGCGCGGAAATAAGATTGCTTTTTTCGGATTCGGTCACTATGACTTTCGAACAGGAGTACAGCCTCTGTCCCGCACTTCTGAAAGCGGATTCTACGATGCTTTCTGCGGCGGATTGCATATCGTCCGTCCTGTAAACCAAAATGGGATTCATGCCTTTTATTTCGCCTATGAAACGTAATTCATAATCTACGGGCAGGAACATCAGTTCGTCTATTCTTTCACCCCTCCCGGATGCGGCGATTCCTTTTACCGCGGGATCTTCGGTTAATTCTCTGTCTGTTTCGTAACTGTCCGACGTAAGTATGTTGAATACGCCGTTAGGCAAACCTGCCGTCTGAAGTATGTCGCTGAACATAAACATCGGCATAGGACATTTCATCGAAGGAAGGGCAATAACGGTGTTCCCTGCCGCCATCGCATACACGGCGGCCCCGGCAGGAGATGCCAGAGGCGAGTTGTGTTCGGAAATGATTCCCCAGATTCCGGGAGATTCTGCCTGTTCCGCCGTTGCACATGCGTCTTCCATGATTTCTATCAGACGTTCGGCTTCTTTGAGACAGTCTTCCATTATCATTCCGGTGCTGATCATAACACAGGCCGCGAGTTTATATTTCCGAATCTTTACTTTTTCCAAAGCATCGGATATAAAGGCCGCACGCTCCGGGGTTTTCATTGATGACCAACTGTCAAAGGCTTTTTTTGCCGCTTCGACGGCATAAGAGACGGTTCCGTCCTCGGGACGTTGAAATTTACCGAAAATTATTGATTCGTCGATTGGACTGGTGAGTTGATAATCTATACCCGAGGCAACTTTCAAACCCCCTATGAAACTGGGGTATCCTGTTTTCTCGGTAGAAAGTATGACATCGAACTCTCTTGAGAAAAGTTTCTCATTTTCAGCGGTATGCATAACGCGGTCCGGTTCTGGCATATCCCTTGTAATGACTTGACTATGTTAATCTTTGTTCTATGCGTGCGCGAGCGTTATATACAATTATGATATTGGTCGGCATATCGGACTCGTGGTCTAGGGGTTATGACGTCGCCTTCACACGGCG
>DAHY01000023.1:34771-36203 GCA_002498605.1 Methanomassiliicoccaceae archaeon UBA404
GGTTATGACGTCGCCTTCACACGGCGAAGGTCGCCGGTTCAAATCCGGCCGGGTCCACCATGACATTTTAAAATCGGCTCCATGACGGTTTATCCGTATGCCGATGATTGCAATCAAAATTGAATATGTTCATTGATTTTTTGTTTTGTAAATGCAATCTGTCTGTTACAGCATTGAATGTGCAATAAATGCTTTTTATTAAAAAATGAAGCCGCCCGTCATTCTATGAATGAAGGCCGGCTTCTGAAACTTTAATGAATTTCAATCCTTGTTTTTCTTCCAGAACTTCCAGTTGAATTTCTTCTTTTTCGGTTTATCGGTTTCATCGCAACTGCAACTGCAGGAAGAAGGGGTCTGCTCCACCGTTTCTTCTGTTTTACTTTCGGTGATCACTTCTGCTTCACTTTCGGACTGTTCAGCGTACTCGTATTCGCCTTCCTCTTCGGGAGACAGCAGCGAATCGTCGATAACTTCGGAATCAGGCGCATTGTTCGTCACGCTTACGATACCGTTTTTGCATGAAGCCTTCGCGGTGTATCCCTGAGATACGAGAATGTTCTCGCCGTCCGGCGACCTGAGTCTGAACCTGAATTTATCCGCTTTATCGAGATATATCTCATACTTGGGGTTATCAAGTGTTTCGTACCCCTCGATGGTCTGATCCTCTGTCTCGGAACCTGCACTGACTCTTACATTTTCTATTCCTGCTCTGCAGTCTTCGTTGGTCATGTAGACTTGTGATGTTCCTATGTTTTCTCCGTTGGCCGCTTTCAGATGAAAGACAAACCCAGTCTCTGTTTTTCTGATTAGATATGTTCCCAAAATGTCATCTCCAATACGGAGTATGTATACTGTGCTTTTATGCTTATTGATTTTGAGTTCGTTTACTTCGTACAAATTTTACACAGAAATATAATATAATATTTATGTACCGGAAATTACGCGTTGTTTCGGAGATTTCCATATGCGATAGTTGATGTCGCTTCGTGAATATATTTCAAGAAACGGTTGATGTACGAATGTGCGGCAACGAGAATTATGAATGGCATTAAAGTTTAATTTCTCAACCGCGGCAACAAAAAACCTTGGATTTGTTTACCGATACCGATCGGATTCGAATCATGTTCTTTTCATCGGTTTCTGCCTATTTGGAGAAATTATTGATTTTTATAAAAAAAGCCCGCCGAGGACCGGAAGGAGGAACCGAAATGAAGTAGAATTCCCTCGGCGGTGTCCTTATGGACATATCATCCATCCATAACTTTGATAGTATTTATAACTATTCACACCAAATCAGAAACATGAAAAAATCTTGGCCGGGAGTCGGAAGGAGGAACCGATATGCTATGGTCCCGGCCATGTCCTATTGTGGACATATCATCCATCCATAAGATGTTAACTATATAAATGTTCTGAAAAATTATTTTTTATT
>DAHY01000028.1 GCA_002498605.1 Methanomassiliicoccaceae archaeon UBA404
TCCCATTTGACCACTGAAGCGTAAAGGTCTCTGAGGGCCGTTTTTATTGAAAAATCGTCCATAGACGGATCGATTGCCGGGAACCCGCCGTATACCATGAATCTGCTAAACGCGGTTCTGTCATCCATGCCGTCACCTCTGAGAACCTTCCATTCTGAAAACGATAATGGAAGCATGTCTATGCTTACGTACCGCCCTGTAAGGTATGTTGAAAGTTCCGATGAGAGGATGTGTGCGTTGCTTCCCGTGATATATATGTCCGCATTTGTACCCGCCATAAGCGAATTGACTACCCGTTCCCACCCTTCGGCTCTTTGAACCTCGTCAAAGAATACATAGCAACGCTCTTCCTTCGGTATCTTGGAGAATACGATTTCGGGCAAATCTCCTCCGGTCTTCACTGAAAAGAATTCAGGAAGTTCCAGATTAAAATTGAATATTCTGTCGTCCGGCACGCCGTCGGATTTAAGAATATCCCTGAACTGTTCCATTAAAACAGACTTCCCGCACCTGCGAACTCCTGTTATGATTTTGATAAAATCCGTGTTATCGCGGAATAAGGATAATCGTTCAAGATCTTTCTCCCGCAGTACGAATTTCTTCATCATGATTAGAATATCGGGTTTTCAGATATAATAATTTAGGGTATACCCGAAATTATATGGACTTTAACTTTAAAGTTTAGGGTATACCCGAAATAAAACGGACTTATACTCAAACCGCCGACATATCTTCGAACTGACTGTTGTACAGTTCCTTGTACTCCCCGCCCGATGCAAGAAGTTCTTCGTGGGTTCCCTGCTCGACGATATTGCCGTCTTTCATCAGCAGTATCATGTCCGAATTCTTGATTGTGGAAAGGCGGTGGGCTATAACGAAGGACGTACGTCCCCCGGTCATGGAATCCATCGCGTTCTGAATTATTCTCTCGGTTCTCGTATCTACCGAACTTGTTGCCTCATCCAATATGAGCATCGGCGCATTCTCAACCATGGCACGCGCAATGGTGATCTGCTGCCTCTGACCCACGGAAAGGGACGAGACATTGTCAAGCTTAGTATCGTATCCGTTCGGTAACGTCCGTATGAAGTGATCGACTCCGACGGCCGTGCAGGCTTCGATAACCTCTTCGTCCGTGGCATCCTTCTTCGAATAGACGATATTCTCTCTTACGGTGCCTTCGAATATCCAGGTATCCTGCAACACCATGCAGAAGAGTTCGTGAACATCGCTGCGTTTCATATCTTTGATTGATACACCGTCCACGAGTATGTCGCCGCTGTCGGTTTCGTAGAACTTCATGAGCAGGTTGACCAAAGTGGTTTTTCCCGCTCCCGTGGGTCCGACGATGGCGACCTTCTGACCCGGTTCCACCGTTGCGGAGAATCCGCGGATGACTTCTTTTCCGGGAACATATCCGAAGTGCACGTCTCTGAACTCCACGCGTCCCCTGACGTTCTCTATTTTATGAGTAAGATTTTCTTCGGGCGACAATTCCTCTTCTTCTATGAATTCAAAGACTCTTTCCGCCGATGCGGCCACGGACTGCATGCCCGTGAAAGCCTGTGCCAGCTGAGACATGGGCTGTGTGAAAAGACGGACATAAATCATAAACGCGACTATGACGCCGATGGTGATGTTTCCGTTTATGACTATGATTGCCCCGTAGATACATACGGCCACGTATCCCAGGTTACCGATGAAATTCATCAGCGGCATCATTAGCCCCGACAGGAACTGGGACATGAACGCGCTGTCTGCAAGTCCGTCGTTCACCGCGTCGAATTTCCTGGTGGCGCTTTCCTGCCCGTTGTATACCTTTACCACGTCATGGGACGAGTATATCTCGGTCACGTGACCGTTCATTTTACCCAGGTATTCCTGTTGTTTGATGAAATATTTTTGAGATCTCCTGACAATAAGGGACATCAGAACAAAACCGGCAAGAGATGACAGAACGGCAACAATCATCATCGATATGTTGGTATAGGCCATCATGACCAGGGAACCTATCAGCATGGTCACCGACGTTATCAGCGTGCCCATACTCTGATTCATGGACTGTCCCAGAGTGTCTATGTCGTTGGTTGTGCGGCTCAGTATGTCTCCCTTGCTCGATCTGTCGAAATACTTCAAAGGCAGACGGTTTATCTTTTTTGAAATGTCGGTACGGAGTCTTGAGGCGGTTTTCTGCGATACCGTGGCCATAATATAATTCTCTACTAAAGACAGAATTCCGCTTACGGCGTAAATGGCGATTAGAAATACGCCTATTTCCCAGACAGCTCCCATATCGACAACACCCGATATCAGACCCTCCTTTACCAAATCGGTCAGATCGCGGAGTTTATTGGGACCTATCAGTGTCAGCGCCGTGCCGACGAACGCAAATATCATCGCCGCCCATACTGCGATTCTGTGCTTACCCAGATATGAAAAGAGTTTTTTCCATGCGGTGCCGAATGATTTGGGCTTCTCGCCTTTTACTCTGCCGTGACCGTGAGGGCTGTGGGGCGGACTCATCCCATCAACTCCTTTTCCGACAGCTGAGACAGAGCTATGCTTCTGTACACTTCGCAACTCTCCAGCAAATCCGTATGTCTGCCCGTCCCCGCAACGCGTCCTTCGTCCAATACCACTATAGTATCGGCCTCCATGATGGTCCCGATTCTTTGTGCCACAATCAGACTTGTGACGCCCGAGGTTTCTTTCTTCAATGCTTTTCTAAGTACCTTGTCGGTTTTGTAATCAAGTGCCGAGAACGAATCGTCAAAAATGTAAAATTCCGGTTTCCTGCAAACCGCGCGGGCAATGGCCAAACGCTGTTTCTGTCCGCCGGAGAGATTTGTGCCGCTTTCCGATATCGCTCCTTCGTAACCGTTTTCTATCTTCTCCACGAAATCCGTTCCCTGAGCTATGGCAACCGCTTTCTTTACGTCATCGATTGTTCTTTTATCGTCGGTATCGCCGTAATTCACGTTACTTTCGACGGTGCCGGAAAATATGACCGCTTTCTGCGGTACGTATCCGATCTTTCCGTGAAGAGCATTCAGTTCGTAATCCCGCACATCCACGCCGTCAACGAGTATTTGCCCGTCGGTTACGTCATAAAAACGCGGAACCAGATTTATCAGCGTGCTTTTGCCGCTTCCCGTGGAACCTATGAATGCCACGGTTTCCCCTTTTTTGGCTTTGAATGAAACGTTTTCCAAAACGCTGTCGGCGGCACCCGGATATCTGAAGGATACGTTTCTGAATTCAATTTCACCCTCTGTTCCTTCGGGGGATTCTTTGACGGTGCCGCCCCTGACGGTGGGTTCGGTATCGATTACTTCTTCGATACGTCTTGCGGCCACGGCGGCACGCGGAACAATCATGAAAATTATTATCATCATCATGAATGCCATGACCACCTGCATCGCGTAGGACGAGAATACAATCATATCCGAGAATAATTCCAACCTGAGTTCGAATCCCGATGCGGCTGATATCAGAATCGCGCCGATTATGTATATGGCAAGGGAAAGCAGACTCATCACGGTGGAAATCACCGGCAACATGAATGCCATGGTACGGCTTGTAAACAGATTTGTCGATGTAAGTTCCTCATTGGCAACTTCGAACTTGGCTTCCTGGTAACTCTCGGCGTTGTAAGCACGGACAACTCTTACTCCGGTCAGACCTTCTTCGGTTATACGGTTGACATTGTCCGTCAGTCTCTGTATTATCTTGAAACGGGGAATTACGAGATACATAACAACGGATATCGTCGACATTAAAATCACAATGGCCACGGCCATCGCAAGGGTCCAGGTCATATCTTTGTTGGAAATTTTTACTATGGCCCATATTGCCATGACCGGCGCTCTCATTATAACCTGCATGCCTATGGCAAAAGCAGTCTGAATCTGTGTGACATCGTTCGTAGACCGGGTTATCAGACTTGCGAGAGAGAATTTGCTTGTTTCCGCTTTTGAAAATGAACCCACTTTGTCGAATTGTAACTTGCGCAGACGGTGAGCCAAAGAGGCGGCGATGTACGCGGCTACGGCTCCGACGAAAATCGCCATAATCAAACTGCCCAATGCCGCACCGATCATGGGCCACCCCTGGCTCATAATCTGCTCAACGGTTCCGCCGGTGGTAAGCAATGTTGTGATTTGAGCCATATATCCCGGGATTTCCAATTCCAGGTATACCTGGAAACACACCAGCACGAAACACACTGCAACAAGAGACCATTCCTTTTTATTGATATATTTGAAAATCATCAATCGGCCTCCTCGTTGAATTTCGAATTGATTTTGTCAACTGCCGACTTGAACACAGTCATTTCTTCTTCGGTTAAATCGGATAAAAGTTCTTCCCAGATACGGTTGGATGTATCCTTGATTACTTTTACCGCATCTTTCCCTTTATCGGTAAGTACAAGACTGTAACGCCTTGCGTCTTCGCTGTTATTTGATACGAAACCCGCATCGATCAGCGCACCGATAGTACGGGTTGTTATGGACTTGTCAACCATCAGATATGCGGATACTTCCTTCATGGATGATCCGGGAACTTCGGCTATTGTCATAAGATACGGTCCCTGGGAACCCTGTAATCCCAGCGGTTCTATCTTTGATGTCAGCTTTTTGTCCAGGTACTGCTTTATGGCCCTCGGGGTAATATGTCTTTCCGCTTCCCAGTTCACAATGAGTTGACAAGTCAACTTATATATAAAGCTTAATACTTTTTTAATTTATAAAATGAAGAATTCCTTCTATCGGAATTCCGATTTTACTTTTCCGAATGTCTGAGTTTTGTAGACGTTACAGAAAATCGGACCGTTAATCTTTCAACAATCCGTCAACTATTCCGATGAGACTTTCCATGGACTTCAGAATCCAGGTTCCCATCTTTCGCATATCCTCGTCGGGTTCGGTCAGATCGGAAAATACTGCCACTCTGCAACCGGCGGTGTATGCCGCACGGACACCGTTCGGAGAGTCCTCCACCGCTATGCAATTTTCGGGTTTTTCACCGATTCTTTCGGCTGCGTACTGATAAACATCCGGATACGGTTTCCCCCGTTCCACCATCGATGCGGAAACAATCGTATCAAATCTGTTCTCGATGCCCAACATTCTGATATAATTCATCGCTCTGTCGTATTGAGTCGATGTAACCACTGCTTTCTTCAGGTTTCTTTTTTCAAGGTGTTCAAAAACTTCTTCAACGCCGTCTTTTAGGTCCAGGCCGTTATCTTCGATGAAAATTTTCATCCGTCTTCTGCGTTCTTCGCGTATGGCGTAAAAATCAAAAT
>DAHY01000046.1 GCA_002498605.1 Methanomassiliicoccaceae archaeon UBA404
ACGCCACTTTTGAATCCACGTATCGAAGAAAATAATTTTGATGCCGTCGAAACTGTCAAAGGTATGATACTGAAGCTGTACGCGGATGACGCATCCAAGTTCCGGGCAGGTCACGGTTCCAAATCCAAACGCATTCTTTTCATGATTCCGTCATTTCTGTCAAAACAAGTGAAGACGTTCAGCCCTTCACGGATGAGAAAAGGGTCCAAAACCAGGGAATACTTTGACGGCATCGTATGGCTGAGCGAATCCAAGATGGTAAACGTGTGTTACCGTAACACCGACCCCGGTCCGGCTCTTAACCTGAATCTTGATGAGCACACATTCAAGATATACATGGCAGACACGGGATTGCTGGTGACTTCGTCCTTCGATTCGAACGTGGGGGACCGTGATGAGATTTACAGGAGCATTCTGAAGAACAAGATGAATATAAACAAAGGGATGTTTTTCGAGAACGCGGTTGCGCAGACGCTGGTATCCACAGGACACAAACTTGTGTTCAGTAAATTTTCCGTTGAAAATTCCACGAACATGCAGGAAGTGGATTTCATAATCGCGGACGGTAAAAACATCATACCGATCGAAACTAAATCCGGAAATTCCGGCAGGCACGTATCTCTTGACCGTTTCATGGAGAAGTTTTCATCCAGAGTGAAAACTGCGTATGTGGTTCATTCCAAAGATCTCAGAGTGGACGGAAAGATTGTGTACATTCCGATATACATGACAATGTTTCTGTAAGTTTGAACGATTCGGTTGTGAAATACATCCGCAATACAGGAAATTCGAAGTCTTGCATTGTACTTATTGACAAGTGCCAGGGAGTTTTACGTTGTTGGTATAAGGTGCCGAAGTCAGAGATTTTAAGAAAATATTTTATGAATTTTATTTACGTCCGGCTTACAAGTGTCAAAGTCCGAATCCAGAATTTTAGGATTGCATATGTTACATCATGACGAGAGAAAAACGATGGGGCGTATGCACAACAGTTGGCCGGCATCGTATACGGTCATGGGAACATAAGCAATCGGACGTCGAACAAAGCCGTGAATGCAGTTGGGAAAAATACAAGGAGCATCGTCTCCATAGACGATTATTTAATCCGATATCCGTATTTCATGTCATGCCGAATGAGATTGATTCCGACAAACGAATCGAGGAACTGATATCCATTATGGATGAGGAAAACCTCGCAAATGCCATCAGGATCATGGGGAAGGTTACGGATGGTGACACACATCTAAGGTTGTATTGAAAAATCGGTTTACGCCCGGTTCGCAGGTGTCAAAGTTTAAGCTAAACATATAATGAAACCTCTGCAAAACCTATAATGAATCGATTACAGAACCGGATGATGAGAAACCGAAGAACGACGACTTACCACATCGCAGATCCTATTGTATCGGACAGATACGGTTCAAAATTCTATATCGTTTGCAGAATTTTTAACTACACTTTAAATTTTTGAATATTTAACAGATTTTTGAACCATACTTAAAAATTTATAGGGGCAATACGACGCATATAGGGTGATAAGATCGGACGGAATCGTTCGCCGAGGCAAATATCTGAATCAGGGTTACTTTAATCGGATTGAGATTTTCAGGACTCTTCAATCATTCCTTTTCGAATAAGAATGCGACGGCGAACAGAGGATGATGTTCGATTCTGTTTTCGCCCTTATAAACGTTTGACATTTCCAGTTTGATTCTTCTTTTTACGTTATATCGGGACATGACGGCATTGGGGGATTTGGACGGTTTGTTGTTTCCCGATTCAACTTCTGTGGTTTGAACAGTTTTTTGACGACATCATCGGCGGTGAAAGTATTACCGGCCTGTTCGGCTCCTTTTGCGAGTAGGTATTCTTCATTCGATATGTTTTTCTTTTCATCAGATTATCAGTAATTTTTCCTCCTGGCATGTGTGTAAGACATGCCAGACGGTACGTTTTACTATTTTTTTCTAGGACTTTTAAGTATAATTCCCTATTTTTTCTGACGACTTTCTAATGATATTTCCTACTTTTTCCAGGACTTTCAGGTATTATTCCCCGCCTTTTCAAAATATCCGTCGGTCACATTGAAAGATCACTGTCAAACACAAATTCAAAACAGGTTCAATATGCAGATTCCCAATAAACCATCGTTGAGACATATCTTCACTAACTAAAAAATCGGCTGTCCTTCAGAAACCGGGACGGAATCTTTCTGCGACCGGGGGAACCGATTTGATCCATTTTCCATATAAGTTTCCGGTCGTACAAAATACGCATACCCAACGTCCCAATCATGTTTTTAAATCATACATATATGCTGAAGTGTATGAAAAGCAAATACCGAGATACAATCATCACCTTGGCTGTTGTATTTTTGCTTTTTATCACGGCTTACGCGGGTATCAAAGCGTATTCCGGCTACGATTATCCCTTTTCCACAATAGTTTCAAAGAGTATGCAGCACGAAGACGATCAGTCCCAGATCGGAATTTTAGACACAGGGGATATGGTGCTTGTGCGCGACAAATCAAAAGTTCAGATTGTGTCCTATCTTGAAGGACGTGACACGGGATATTCGAAATTCGGGGATTACGGCAGTGTCATAGTGTATTGGAGGGGAGACGACAGAAATCCTGTGATACACAGAGCAATAATGTATGTCGAAGTTGTGGAAGTCGGAACCAAAGCGGTAAAGGTTCATTATCTGGATCAATACACAAACGGCGACGGGACGCCGATGTGGTCCTGTGATTCCGGATCCACGGATTCGAGCGCTCTTACGGGGAAACTCACTTTGTACAATATGGGTTACAACAGCAAGGACGTGGTTGTGGATCTGGATGTGATAATTTCAGGAAACGATGTCGGAACAACGGGATATGTCACAAAGGGAGACAACAACAATTACGTGGATCAGCCGGGATTATCCCCCCTTGTTACTTATGATATGATAAAATCCGTTCCTGTTGCGGAGATCCCCTGGCTGGGTTGTATAAAAATGATTTTTAACGGGAAGAAATCCACGGTGGACCAAAACGTTCCCAACAGTCTGCCTTCTCTCGGTGTTTCTATTCTGATAATAATCGCATCGTTATTCCTGATTGATGCGCTTTTCACGTTCGGTAAGAAATATCTTCTGAAAGCACAGAATCCGGAGACGTACGAGCCTCCGGAAAAAGAGTGACTTTACAATATTCGAAGAAAGAAATCCTAAAAAGTTTTACCGAATTTTATGGATTTACGGTACAACTATCACAGAAGATCCAGTGCTATGGTAATCGCGGATACGGCGGCGGTAGTCCTATCGCTTGCTCCGCTGATGATGACGGTATCGCCTTCTTTCATTCCGTGGTTTCTTAATTGTTCGGCAAGCGCGGGATCTCTCGCGTCGATGTCCCAGTTCTTCGGCATGATTACTCTCCCGTTTCTCATCACGAACACCGAAGACCCCTCCGCGCCGGCTATGATTCCTTTGTCTCTCTGATGCATCCCGTTTGTGATTTTGTCAGAAACGCCGTGAACAAGAACTCCCTGTTGAAACGCGCCTATCACATATTCGGATCTTTCAAGATCGATAAGATTCATGGGTATGGATTTCAACAAATCTATGCCTGCATCCGTTATCGTTATCCCTGTCTGTTTCACATCGATTGTTTTCCAGGTTTTAAGGACTTCGATTATCTTTCTGACGCTTCCTTCCCCGATATTGGTGCAGGAGGACAGCGTGGCTCTGCTAATCGGTTTATCCTTATCCAAACAGAGCAACGCATAATATATGTGTGCATCACCGAACCTTCTTATGGGGCCGTATTCCGAATCATCAATAAAACGCATATGCGTTCACTCTTCCTCTAATTGTTCTATGGATGCAATCACTGTGATGACCCTGTTCAGCGATGCGTCGGTCGTTCTTGCAATATCCACCGAACTCTCGCCGTTATGGTGCAGAATAAGAATCTCCGAGTCCGTCTGGTCAAGGCCGTTTCTGTTCGTCAGTTCTACTATTTTTACCAAATCGTCCGTTTCAGATCTCAGTATTTTCAGGATATCGGAAGACATTTCCAAACGCAGATTTCCTCTTTTTCCTCCCGAGGCTCCGGTTGCCGCGGACTGATTTTCAATGGATAATTTGGTCCCGCATATCGGACACAGGCCTTTGCGTCGAATATCTGTCTTCCCGACAAAACCGCATTTCTTGCATATACAGTCCATAACTCCCGAGTACAGATTTTCGGAACCGCAGTTCGAACATTTCCCGGGAAGTTTGTTGAGATTCGTTATAAATCCGCAGTCGCCGCAGGTGCATTTCATAACGTCTTTGTCCCATCGTTTCGATTTGCATTTGGGACACATGAGAGGGCTTTCGAGTTTGCTCATCCATCTGTGGGAACATTGTTTGCATTGGTGACGTTTTAGACCGGCATCGTTCCATCGAGTACTGGAACACGAAGGGCATTTCTTCGGTTCGTTTCCGTGTTCCGTTTTGTACGCATCCCACATGTATCCGCATACCAGACAGACACGTTTATTCTCTTCTCTCAACGGTTCTTCGTTCCGAGGTTTCTCAGACGACGCTTTGCTTCTTTGAGATATCGCTATCAGTTTCAACATGCCGCCTACATAATCGTTTTCTGTAGAACAATACATATTTTGTTTCAATCAATCACCAGTTGGATGTCTTATCCAACTTATAGTACACATAAATAAGTTATTGTGACTGGCGACGTACAAATCATAAAAAGATGGCTATTATCGACCTGTTCTCTGCCTTATGAAGAGGTTTTTCCATCGGAGTGTTCCTTTTCCTCATATTGTCGGTGTTTTTTTCTTAGCAAACATGTAAGATATGCCAGATGGCATGTATTACTATTTTTTCTTAGGACTTACGGGTACAATATCCTATTTTTTCTAGGCCCCTTGGGTAAATTTCAAGTTTTTTAAAACACTTGTCGGCCATATTGAAAAATTACCGTTAAACGCAAATAATTCGGAATCGTGCCCATAAAATTATGGAATTTGGTACGAACATAAAATGCACTATACGAAACGAATATGCGGGTATGGGATATTATACGCGTTTGGTTAATTTTTCATTCGGTATGTTCAACAAAACAAAGCAAGGTTCAACCAAGTCGGCAAATAATAAAAATTTCTAAAATTCAGATTTTTATGATACAATCGGCTGACCCTTATTCTGAAGTATGCTGTTGTTTTCTGAGTATCCGAACCCGAATTTGTTTTATAAAGAATTTATGTGGTGTTCCGCTAAACAGATATTTTTGATGCCTGATGAAGCATAAAATCTCCAACATCGGAGTACAGTCAGAAAGATAACACGGCATCGTTCGTATTGTCCATGACAAGAAATTTGACAAATATCAGTTTTAATCGCTGTTGTTGATAACCGCGTAATAAATCTGCAATAGTATCCAACCAATACCGCATCTCTTTAAATCGTCTAATAAAAATTGATAAGTTATCTCTGGACGAAGTAATATTGGGATGTTTAACCAGAAAAATGACCAACATTACCCACCCGGGAAATCAAGGTGAACATATGTCATCGATAAAAAAAGATAAAATTTTCGCAACCGTGGTTGCGTTAATGATGATAGCCGGACCCTTTACGGTATTAGGTTCCGGTCTATGGGGTCTGTCAAATGATTTTGACGACGGATCCTCAAACGGTAACTTTTTCCAGGATGGAACGAGTTTTACAAATAATGCCGTGATAGATGAAATTCCGGCGACGGCCATCAAACTAACTTCTACGTATAGTTTGAACATCGGGGAAAAAGGATTTTTCAACTTTACCGTAACGCCAACAAATACGACTGATGTTGCTACTGTGGAATCAAGCAATCCGGACGTTGTAACAGCCTTTATCGAATGGGGCACACTCAAGCAGTTGTATATAGAAGCACATTCCGTGGGTGAAGCAATACTCACCGTCAAGTTGAATGATGATGTTTCGGCCACATGCACAGTATCCGTTGCAACTCCTTCTTACGAGGTTGCGGACGGATATCAGATATCCGTTGATATCAAAGTCCCGGTGCAGCTTCAGTTCGGATTCTCTGCCGAAGATACTGTAAATTACAAATCAGATGATGAAACTGTTGCCACAGTCAGTGATAGCGGACTTGTCACCCCCAAGAGCAAAGGAACATGCGCAATAACAGCAACAGTCGGAGAAAAATCAGAATCCTGCAACATAGTTGTAATTGATGACGGTAATTTCCTTTTAATTAAGTCGTCTGCAGGAACTAAGTTCACTCTGACGGCGGATGGGTCCGACAAACCGTTCATTATCGCCAAACCCGGCAAGACATTCCCGGTACCTGACGGAAAATGGACGCTTAAGGTAGAAGGTCTCGACCCCAAAGATAACACACGGATAATATCTTTCGGAGAAATGGATGTTGAAATCAATGAAGGTAACAGAGAACTGAATGTTGTTGTCGGTACCCTGAAATCCAATAATGCAAACTGGAAAAACGGTATCGATTACAACGTAGAAGTTACCTACGGCGATCATACGCCGATAACCTTGGGCGATATAGACGGTAATCAAGTCGTAAGAATCATCGTCCCTTACGGCAACACGATATTCTACAAAATCGTTCCCTCTTCGGTAAGAACCAATGAGGGATATCTGCCCGCCATGGGAAGCGTCACCAATACGGGATATCTCAACGTAAACGTTGCTGTTAATATAGGTTACGACTTCAATATTACGGTTCCGAAAGATGCCGATGTGTTTGTCGGTTTCAAATTCAACCATTACATACCTTACCTGGAATTCAGTCCAGAAGGATCCCCTGTCGTGGATGAAAAGAGGGGCACATCGACCTACACGTTCCGTCTTGCCGGCGGCGGCTTGTATAATTACAGAGTGAGCGGCGACGATTATGTAACATATGCGACCGACTTCACGATGGCCAAGGGAGATATGAATCTGGCAATCTCCCTGGAGGATTTGGGATACGGATCCGATATCAGTAAAGATACGATTGTACGAGATTTATCGGGCACCCAGTCCAGCATGGGTGTTGCGGATGTACTCTTGAACATAAACGCAGAGGGACACCTTATGATGAGTGTGGGCGATGAACACATTCTGATAGCCACAAAAGTGTTCCAAGCGCAACACGGAGTGACTGCGAACTATTTCTTTGAACCGGACAAATATTTCACGGTTCTCGGCATGGACGGAAAACCCAGTGATACTGTTTCGATTGTATTCGATCCGACAATAGGCCATTACGTAGTAAGTGCGGATTCGAAAGGAACCGCAATCGTGCTCGTGACCTACGACGGAATAACTCTCGGACCATCGGGAAATACTCCCGCTTTGTTCTTCAGTGCCCTGTGGCCTGAAAACACCGGAGTGTTTGTAGTCACCGTCGGTGACGACAGACCTGATTTCGAAACCGGAATGAAAGTTAACGAGTCCTATAACGGAAACAATAACAAAATGTCTGGAATTTATGTGGATTCCGAATTGGATGTATTCTATTATCTTGAAGACACCGGCGGATTCAAATACACATTTAAACCCGAGAGCGGCAGTACCGTTTCGGTTCTGAACCCCATCATCGGAGAGCGTGGTGGACGGATTCGAAAACGGAGTCGCGAAGGATAACGGAGACGGCACGTTCACCGTGACGTTGACCGAGGGACGGAATATAGTTTCCATAACCAACGGAAGTCAGACAAAATATCAGGTAATGACTGCAAAGCCCGTGACTTATACGATAGAGAACGCCGCAGGACCCGGCATTCCGATAAAATACGGTGACAACGTAACTGTAACCATCGGAAATCTTTATCAACCTGCCATAAAGCTGGCCGCGATTTACAATATGGGCTGTACGCTGTTGTACGAATCCGAAATCGGCACCATCGGTAAACTTTATGCAGGATACGGAAACTACGGTTTCGCGGGTATGAATTCCTTTACCGTGACGATTCCTGAGGATTGGGATAAGGACACGCTCACGTTGACCAGAGGAATCATCAACGAAGGAGGTTTCGGTGACGAATACGGAAACCACAGAAACTTAGATCCCTATGTTGGACTTCCGCCCAACTTTACCGCGCTGACCCGCAACGCTTATTTCGGTGTATTGCCGGAAATAGTCATTGAGGGCCTCACGGAGGCCGTACCCTTCGATGTGTCGTTCGACGTATCGGTTGATGATGCCGAAATTGTGGTAACGGAAAACGGCAAAGTCATGGCGCCTGAGGACGGGGTGTACAAACTCTCCTACGGAAGTTACGATTACGTCGTCACTGCCGACGGTTATGCCATGAAGACGGGCTCCTTCTCCGTTACCAACGAAACCAACGAACAAACGGTAACCGTTGACATGGGAGAACAGTCCTCTGGGCCGTACTGGGACGGAGTTACGAGGGAAAAGCCCGTAATATGGAACGGTACGTATCTTGTGTACAAGCCCTCCGAATTGGCATGGTTCTCCGCGAACAAACCCGTCAAGGGTACCAACATTATGCTGTGCCAGGATATCAACCTGAACTATAAACCGTGGATGCCGATCGATTTGGGCAACGGGGTTTATTTCAACGGAAACGGCCACATGGTTTCGGGAATCTACAACGAATCCACCAGCAATTATGCAGGATTATTTTCGGTGGCCAACAACGGCACCGTCATAGCAAACCTGTCCACGGACGGAATCATGCTCAGCAAAAACTTTGCCGGAGGCATAGTTTCAAGCATCACCGACTCCGAGGTAAAGAACTGCACATCCTACGCCACCGTCTTCTCTGCTAAGAGAGCAGGCGGTATTGTCGGATTGTCAGTCAGCAGTACGATTCACGGATGCACATTCGAAGGAACCGTCGAAGGTGTTGAGAACGCAGGCGGTATCTGCGGCGGAGGATACATCACTGAAGTGTCGTACTGCGCCAACAAGGGAGACGTTACCGGCGCCAATGCCGCGGGAATAATGGGCAGTCTGAGCAGTACTGCGTATAACGGCAAGACTTATGTCTACGCATCCTACAACTTGGGTAACCTTACCGGAACTGCCGTATCCGGAATTGCAACAGATGCTGCAATAGTAGAAGGATGTTACACAACCGGATTGCTGACCTGTTCCGATGTTTCCAAGTCTGCGTACATATGTTCTGACTGTGTAATCCAATCCTGTTACTTCCTTGAGAATACAGGTACGGACGGAATCGACAAATCAGGTACGCAAAGAACCGCGTCCAATATAGGCAACATGAGCTTTACGAAGAGGTTCTTTGAATCCAACAGCTATGTCAACGGCACTGCCCCCGAATATAAAGTGTTCAACAGGCCGCTGATTGTAACATATAAGGATAGTTTTGGTAATACGGTAGCCGAGGTTACGCAGGAAAGCTCGAAGAATGTCAGCGACCCGGATCCCCGCATCTACGAAAGGATGCGCATACTCGGATACGTATTCAAGGGCTGGTCCGACGATCCGTTGGCAACCGTGTCCATGACCCCGTATGAAAGAATCACGACCGATGCCACACTGTTCCCCGTTTACGAAGTAAGCACCGACGAACAGGAATACAGTATATCGCTCGGACTCAATCTTGACGGCGAACAGCTGACTGTTAAAGTCACGGTAGGCATGGGAGGCAAGAACTTCGAGAATATAGACAATCCCGTAATCTGCGTGTGGACGGAGTACTCCGATCACACGTTCATGCACGTGTACTCCGACATCGTTCTCAACCGCGGAGTGGGTTCGTCCGTACTGGACTTCTCTTACACGGATACTCCTGTCAAGGTGTACGCCCTCATTTACGATGGCATGCCTGACTTTGACGGCGGGTCCATAACCTACGGAAGCACAATGCAGGAGGTGAGTGTAACAGACTGAGCGTTTCAGAAACATAAACCCGGACAGGACGCCCGAAAGGAAATCCTGTCCGGAAAATTTTCATAAAGTCAAATTGTGACACAGGAAACAATCTCAGTGAAA
>DAHY01000014.1 GCA_002498605.1 Methanomassiliicoccaceae archaeon UBA404
GTGAAAGTGACAAATCAGCAAAGGAAGTGAAAAATTGAAAAATAAGAAAATCGCCGCAATTATACTCATAGCGATGTTATCGTCGGTATTTGTAATGGCGATACCCACCGCGAGCGCCGATGAAGATACGTCAAAAATCACCGACGCGAGTTATTTCGACGGTATAATCGATGTGTCCGGGTATTTTGAAATCAGCTATGCGGATTCCCATACGGAAGTGAGGGTGATGTCCGGAACCACCACCGTGGTTTCGGGAATATGCATAACGGACAATAACGGATTTTTCTCGGTTTCCATCAAAAAAGAAGGATTGGAAGCGGGTGTATACGACATAGTGGCAATCAGCCTCCCCGTCGGAAAGCCTTCCGTGACTATATCGAAACAGATGGAAGTTTTTGAGACCGAATCCATAAATCTGAACGTATCGGAAAAAGTGCTTGTTGTAGGAAATTCATTCAAATTAGAGGCTGAAACCATTCCTGCGACGGTACACTATCCCATGATATGGTCGTCCTCGGATCCGTCAAAGGTTTCGGTGGACGATGAAGGCAACATCACGGCAATATCCGAAGGCGAGGCCAAAATAAAAGTCACCATCGGCGATATGGAAGCAGAATGCACAGTAATCGTCACCATCAAAGCCACGTTGTCGAAAACGGAGTACGTCAATGAACTCTTCGGCATTGCCGGGACCTTCGGAAACTACTACGGAAACACCAATGTCGAAGTTCAGATAATGTCCGGCACCACCAAAATCGCATCGGGAATGTGCATTTCGGAAAATGACGGTTCCTTTTCGGTATCTGTTCTGAAAAAGAATCCGAATCCCGGAGATTACGATATAGTGGCCATCTGTCAACCCATCGGAATTCCATCGTTGACTGCAACCGCGTCAATGTCCGTGTACAAAATCACATGGTCGGTTGACGGGGTTGAAACTGACGAGTGTTACAGCGAAGGTTTGATTCCTGAATACAAGGGAGACATGGGATGGGTTGACGATGCGGGCAATGAATACATAATAACCGGATGGACTCCCGACATCTCGGAGGTGACTGAAAACTGTGAATATGAAGCGGTCACGGAAGAAGTGATACCCACCTTCACCGTGACTTTCCTTGACGGCTACGACTCTGTGTACTACACTGAAACCGTGTCTCTCGGCGAGGATGCATCGGCACCGACCGACGCCCCCGGTAAAAGATCCAGAACTCACGACTATGTATTCTTGGGATGGTCGGGAGAATTTACCAACGTAACCGAAAACATAACTTTGAGTCCGGAATATGATGCAATCCCCGCTGAAATGATGTCGGCGAAATTCTCCGTATCGCAGGATTCCCTGATCTTCACGTCTCCGTACACGGTCACGTTCAACAAGAACGGGTTCGATCTGGAGCCTTACGGATACAGCAAGAAACAGTGCAGCGCCGTCTCGGAAGGGGCAACGCTCACACATCTTTTCGTGGCAGCCCATGAGGACTTTTTCGAAACGGACGAAGTGTCTTCCCTGTTTGTGTTTTCCGCAAGCGGATGGAACACGAAGTTTTGGGGTGTAGAGTTCGAAGATTTTGATTTCTTCGACATGACATACTTCCTTGACGGAGTGATGGTAGAAGACCTTCACACAGAAGTACCGATTGAAGAAGGCTGTTACGCGGAAGCGAATCTGTTCAATTATTTCATAAACGGGCTCACGACCTTCGACAAAGTGAAGACCGAAGCGGGTTTCGATGAAGAGATTTCGCTGACTGTCCCCACCAATCCCGAAATACCGTATTGGCTGCCGTCCATAACCTTTGAAGGTCTGTCCTTCTACTACACAGTGAATCCGGTCAAAAACATTCGGATATCAGAATTGACCGGACTGGCTGTCACGGAGGCACTGGTCGGCGATGACCACGTCTATACGTTCTCCTTCCCGGAACCGGGAATATACTACGTGTGTGCGTACCGTGAGTCGGTCGCGGACGAATACGGCATGATAGCCGAAATATTCGGAGCCCCTGTTTCATGGTGCGAAGTTACGGTAACGGGTCATTGCGTCACTTTTGATTCCAACGGAGGCGTCGGATCAATCGATAACGTATTCGTGGCTGACGGTGCTGAATTGGAATTGCCGACACAGGGTATATCGAAGGTAACGTATGCATTGACAGGATGGTCCTTGACACCCGAAGGAACTCCGATCAGCGAGCCGTGCGTTGTTACATCGGATATAACCCTTTACGCGGTATGGACTCCGATAATTTATGAAGATCTTCCGTCGGATGAGGAGTTTACGGAAATTATAGAGCAGGAAGGAACACCCGTTCTGAACGTAAAAGATTCTGCGACGGATACTATACTGAACAATGACCTGTTCGCCAATCTTGATAAACCGTTGGTCATAAACGTGTCGGATAACGACGGCAACATTCAGTACAGCTGGTCTTTTGACGGCGATTACAAGGAAAATGCCGGAGTTCTCAAACTGGGAATTTCCAAAACGGAATCAGACGAATCCATAAATGCGACCGTTAAAGAATTCGGCATGAAAAACCCGTTGGTGCTGAACTTTGCCGCAAGCGGCGAACTGCCCAATAATGCCTTGGTATCATATCGTGTATCCGATGATTACGAAGACGGAACAGTTCTGAATCTGCTCTTTTATAACGAAGAAACCGGAAAATTAGAACTGAAAGCCGAAAATCTGGTAGTAACCAACGGAGTCATATCCTTCGAACTGACTCATTGCTCGAAGTACATACTCGCCGAAGAAATTCCCTCTGATTCTGCAGAGGATAACGGCGTACCGAATTCCGTTTATGCAATTGTTATAGTAGTGGTAGGCATAGTGATAGCAATCGCGGCAGTTTTGCTGATTAGGAGAACTGCATGATCGGGTTTTAATAACGATATGCACCGAAATAAACCTTTTATTTTTTCCTATTTTTTGGAAAACCACTGTTAGATTTTCAATCCTTATTAAAAAATCGTTGGTTGTGTCTTCCGCATTATCCCGTACCATGTAGGTAATTGCCTATGATACGAGAGTTGCATCCAACCAATCTGGCATCAATATATAACGTTCATAAAACTCAGTTATTCCCAGTAAAACAGGCCGTTTCAAACTGCGGTAAGGTCTCGGTTTGAAAGGCGTAAATATACAGAGGTCGGGGGAGGATCCGAATGATAAATAAATTAACAAACAAAATATTGGTCGCAGGTTTGACCGTGCTGTTGCTGGCATCGGTACCGGTAGCATTTGCCGATTCCGGTTCCGGAAACGACGATGTCGTGACGGCTTATTTTACGTTACAGGAAGACGGACAATTTGTAAAGGGCAACGACTCCGAAGGAACCGTTATGGCTTTGGTTCCCGTCACTGTGTCTTATTTCCCTCTTGACGATTATTGGTTGGGAAATTATGAGTACACGGATGGAGACGGCAACATCGTGGAAACGCCTACGGTACTGCATCTCCTTCTGACGGTTTTGGAAAAATATTATTGTCCCGGTACGGAGATTAAAAATGATGATGACAGCAAAGCAATGAGCCTCACAGGCTCGGCCGGTTCATCTTATTTCAAAACATTCTGGGGTCACGATGAAAATTTTATGTATTTTTTGAATCATAAATTCCCCCTAAAGCCGGATTCGGACAGCATAGGCGCAACTTCCGATGAAATACCGTTGGAAAACGACACGATTGTAGAAGTTTCCATGTTTACAGATTGGAACTTTTATCATGAAGGGGCTTTCGCTCATTTCTCCGAAGATGATGTTTTGTCCGAAGTGGGGGAGGATTTGACGCTGTCGCTGATGGCGGCGCCAACATTCCCCGGATCCATATCCAAAATCAAAAATGCAGAAATACGGGTATTTGATAAAGTGCCGATCGGCCCTATGACGGATGTGCCGGCATCCGAAATAACCACGGATGCAAACGGTAATTTCACATATTCCTTCGAAAAGCCCGGTACGTACTACATATCTGCTTTGATAAACGACATAACGGTGGATTGGGGCGGTCAACTGAGGAATTTCAGTGATACCGCAAACACAACGTCTCCTTTGTGTAAGGTGACCGTTGTGGAAAAAGAAAGCATACCCGTTCACAGAGTCACATTCATGGATGATGACGGAACAACCGTCATCGGCACCGTGAACGTTACCGACGGCGGAACGTATCGTTCAATACCGTTCCCGTAAAAGATCAGGTCGGAAATCTGAAATACACATTTTCAGGCTGGTCTCCCGAAGGAAGTCTTTCCAATGTGACCGAAGACCGGACTGTGTATGCAACTTACACCGAAACCGTAATACCGACGCCTCCCGGGCCCGATACCGATGACCCAGGAGAAGATTCCGGACCCGCGGATACCGGAAACAGCGACGGTAATAATACGAATGTTAAAATTTTATTGCCGATTGCGGGAGCAATAATTCTGATTGCGGTAGCATTGCTTTATGTGAGGAGGAGATAATTTGACTTCTGAAAGGCTATTTTCAAAAACAATATTGGCGGCATCCGCCGTCGTTGTGTTAATTGCAGGAATACTGTTGCCTGTGGCAGGCATCGCTTATGCGGATTCGGACATTTCCGATTTGGATTGGCCAACGGCAAAGCGCGATAATTGGAACACTAACATAAGTTCTTCGCTTGCCCCTCGGAGCCCGGAAGAAATTTCAAAAATATGGGATTTCAAATACGGTGACTTTTACCAGGTAACAAACATCAGAAGTTCTTTCCCTCTTGCAATCGGCGACTATGTTTACATATGCACCCCCGAGCATCTGCTTAAACTGACGACTGATGGAAAGCTTGCAGGAAAAGCGGATTTAAACGGTAAATTTCCCGGCAACGGCAATACGGCATGGTTGACATACGGTGACGGAAAGCTCTTCGTTCCTCTCGGCAGGGGATCTATGCAGGCATTTGATGCCGAAACACTGAAGTCACTATGGTTCGCTCCCGAATTTTCTGAATCCGATCAGCCTTGCATGCCCATACTCTATGATGACGGATATGTCTACAGCGGACAATTCCAATGGGGAGGAGGAAGCGTATCCACCGGTGAATTTTACTGTTACTGTGCTGAGGATGAGGATCCCAATTCAGAATTGGAAATCAAAAATCCCGTGTGGGTGATGGATGACGACGGAGAAGGCGGAGGCACTCCCGGATTTTACTGGGCAGGAGCCGCCATAATAGAGAATCATATACTGATACCTTCGGAAAAAGGAATAGTATTCTCATTGAACAAATCCGAATCAATCAAAACGGGTACACCCGTAATCGATGATACTCTGTTCCTGTACGAAGGTGTTATCAGAGGCAGTGTTGTGTACGATGAAAAGAGGTCTTCCGTGTTATTCGTACAGCAGGGAGATTCCAGCACGTATTCGGGATATCTGTATTCCATAGGTTTCGATTCCGAAACAGGCAAGTTTGATAAAACCGATAAAAACGGAGACGGCAAGTTCGACATCGAAGATACTCTTCATTATTATTGCGACAACTGGCAAAGACGCATTACACCTGTGGTGTACGGCGACAGAATTTATGCCACCTGCGGCGGTATACTTGTAATAGACGCAAACAGTCTGGAATTGATTTATGATGCCAGATCTACGGATATGGGTCTCGGCGAACTGAGCTTTTATCACATAACGTTATGCGACGCTTACGCCAATGAAGAGAATAACCAAACCGTTTACCTTTATTCGTTCACGTATACGCATCCCGGAGTTCTTGCGGTTTTGGAAGATGACCAGACTCGTACCGAAGGCGAACTTGTGCACATGTACACGTCTGTTCCGAGTGAATTTTCAACATCGAATGTTACCATTGGACCGAACGGCAGTCTGTATGTCGTAAACGACAGCAATACATTGTTCTGCCTTGAGAGTAAAGTTTACGAGGACTCCCTTGCCCGTGATGACGGAAACGGAACATCTCCGACTCTGTATGCGGCAATAGGCATAGCGGCCGCAGCACTGATTTTGGTCTTACTGGCCATAGTAAAAAGGAGAGTGTGAAAGATGATTTCAAAAAATACATTGATTGCCGCAGTAGCGGCGGCTATACTGTTGATAAGCGGAGTTGCGGTTTATTCGTCACTGAGCAACACGCCGGGAACAACCTCACATGTATACAACTCCGATGAAGAGTGCCATGTGTCGGTATGTTTTGATTTGGGTGACGGAGACGTTTATGAAACCCGGATTAAGGGATACAATATCAAAGACATCCTAACTGACGGAATGGAGGACATGGGACACGTGCTAACATTTGACAATGACGGTTCCATTAAATCCGTGGACGGAAAGAAGGCGGATGAAGGCAAAGTTTGGGTGATTTGGAAATGGGATACTGAGTGGAAAGTTCTAAGTTCTATCTACGAATCGGGAGACGTTTTGGATCTTAAGGACAACTCTGCCTTCGGAATATCGATGGCAAAAAGATTCACGACCAACCCTCAGGGATACACGAACCCCGGATTTTACGTAAATGTAAAAATCAATAATTCCGACGAGCCTGCGAAGGTGTTTTCGACCACGCCCAAAACAATCTTTGTAGAGGCCATGAAGAGTGCGGGACACACAGTAAACGAATCTGACAGTAAAATCATGGTCGACGGCACCGAACTCACAAGCACGGACGGTTACGTCATGCTCTATCAACGTACAGAGTTCACGATAACCAAGGATCCCGTAACCGGCGAATACACCAGAGATTTGGTGAAAGTGGACAAGTGGGAAAAGGTTTCGCTTTCCGATGACAAATTCTTCATGAGAGATAAGGCGAATTTCGCAATAGTGCCTGTCACGGACGGCGAATACGAAGAACCTGCATACATGGACAACGGAACGATTTACAAACCCAAAGGGGACTTTTACATATTCTTGCAGGTAACGGAAGAGTTCGTCGATCTTATCGATTTTGAAAACGATGCGCCCGGCCTTACCAGAGACGATCTTGTAAACGGAATATGGGTACATACCGTCGAATCCACCGCCGACAGGGCTCTTGAGAAAATCTTTGGCGAGATGGGCTGGGACTATATCGCTTCTGAAGCTGTTGTCGGAGGAAACGACCTGAGAGGCTGGATTTTCTATTTCTTCGGACTGTACAGTAACGGGGTTTACCATTCTGCGGATGAATCCTGGGATTATCCCGCACAGTTTAACTGGAATTCCAACAAGGAAGAATGGGAATTCAATCAGTGGACCAGCGGGTACTACTCCTATGTTTCCAATCCGTATTTTGCCGTCTTGTACTGCAACACGATCAATAACTCGAGCTGGGTGGGCGATCCCAATCTGACACCGGAAGACGCGAAAAATCCCTGGATATCAGTGTGACGAATCATGTTCAGGCCGACCGCATTAAAATTGGGAATTTCAATGGTAATAGTGTTGATGGTGACAGTGTCTTTCCCGATGATCGGCCTGACGGTTTCCGAAAAAGATGACAGCGAAGGAGTGATGATAGATTTCGGATTTTATGATGTAAAATGGATTCCGATGAGTCTCGGTGACAGAAACTGCATCGAAGTTCTAAGTGAAGCATGCCATATCAACGGCTACAGTTTCAGTACGGACGTTGACAACAATACGGTTTTACAGATAAATGAGCAACATTCGCTCCCGGACAAACCCTGGACACTCTTCACAATGAATACGGACAAGTCTCAATGGACCGCCGCGGAAAAAAGTCCGTCCGAAATCAAAGCATCGGATTACAGACTGACATGTTGGGCAAGAACCGATAATCCTTCGGAGGTAATGCCCGGAACGGATAATTCGGGAGGCACATATTACAGATATGCGGCCGGCGGTATATCGAAACAGACGGGAAATCCCCTGAAAGTCGTCTCTTTGGCTCCTTCTCTGACTGAGATCGTTGCTTCGGTGGGCGGCGTGGAATATCTTGTGGGAGTTGACAGATACAGCGATTGCCCGGAATCTGTAGTCGAAGGGAAAGAAGACGGGTCCATAATAGAAATAGGCGGATACATCGATCCGAATTATGAGTGGATAGTACGGTTGCAACCTGATTTGGTGTTTTGCGATGGCGGCGCCGGACAGCACATATCCATGGCTGACAGACTTATGAAATCAGGCATAGACTGCGTCGTACTTTATGATTCAAAATCTATAGAGTCCGTTTACCGTAATATTTGGATTGTAGCGGCTTCGATGGGTTTGGAGGAGAATGCGGGTCCTGTAATCGAGAAAATAGAAATTACGATTTCGAATGTTCATTCGAAAATAGGCAACACTTCCGAAAAGTCGGTATTCGTAGCACTATCGCCTATACCTACTCCGTGGACGTCGGGACGCGATACTTTTATGAACGATATAATCGAAACAGTGACGGCCTTCAACATATTTGCCCCCCAGGACTCATCCTGGTTTATGGTGTCAAAAGAATGGATAAACAACAAGCGTCCGCAATGCATGATAATAATCAATGAAAGGGCGGATGCCACAATGGAGGACTATCTCGATATGCTGGAAAGCCTCGATCCGATGTGGAAAGAAACGCCCGCCTTCCGCGAAGGCAATGTATACATGCTGACCGGTAAAACCGCAGATATATTCTCAAGACCCGGCCCCAGAATAGGCGAGGCCGTGGAACTTCTGGGAAAAATGGTTCACAGTTCCCAGTTTAATCTGGACGACCCCTTGGACATGGTTCCGAAATACCTTGGGGACGATTATCAGAAATATCTTAAACACCAGGGCGGTGATGTGTTTGCGTAAGACCGATTTATGTCTGATATTCATAGCGGTTTTTGTTTCATCATCGCTTCTGATGCCGATTTCTTATTCATCGGAATCCGAAGCCGAAGATTTTATGCTCTTCGATATGGGAGACGGACATACGACGTGGGTTAAGATAAATTCAACAGGGTCTTATGTTGAAATATCGGAAGGCTGTGCGACTTCCGCAAATATAGAATTCATAAAAAACGGAGCTGACGTAACAATAAACGGAATCGAAAATATCGCCTTGCCGGGAAGAAGCGTAAATTGGACGTTTTACAATTATTCCGAGAGCGGTTGGCAGGTCTGTGATTCCGACGGTGCGTATGAGAACGGTTCATTCGCGTGGGGCTTTTACCCTGAAGGAATTTATCCTTCGGAAACCCCCTCTTGCAGAGATTCGTGGACGATGTACAGAGGGGCGGCAGATGCCGCGGGAATATCCGATTCCCCTCCGTTGGAAAATCCCGCATCTCCCGTGGAATGGTACAGAACTTATTCCGATAACGGTTACGTAGATTCTGGATTATTGATTTCAAATAATCGGCTGTATCATACTTCCGACGGTCATTGGGATCCTGATTTCAGACCTGCGCTTCATTGTATAGATACTGATACCGGCAAAGAAATTTGGAGTTTCTCATACGCAGGCAGCATAGGTTACGAAGTGTCAACTCCCGCAATTGTGGGCGATATGATTATTCTTTCCGCCTCCAATAAAGACATATACGGATTGGATTGCGTAACCGGTGACTTGCTGTGGACAGAAACTTTGACTTACGATCCCCCCGTATCCGGAGACGAAGGATCGGCGCCGGATTGGGACGGACGCACATTTGTAACCGGAGCAACAACCCCGGTGTATTTCAGAGGCGCAATTTATTTTGGCACAGATGACGGGAAAATAGTATGTGCATCCGTATCAAGAGATGGGTTCGACATACTGTGGGATTATGTGCCGGACGGTAAAGCCAGAGGCTGTTACTACTACCATGCGCCGATACTCGGTTCTGTTAACGGCAAAGACATGCTTTTCATCGGAGGCTACAGCGGTTATGTCAATGCGTTGGATGCATTGACAGGCGAGCCGATCTGGGAATTAGAAGCTATACGTTTGATGGAGAACAACATTCTTGAGGAAGGAACCCCCGGTTCCTCCGGACACATGGCTCTGGGAAATAACGGTGTAAAGGATATATTGGTTGTATCCTGCACCGACGGTGCATTATCACCAAGACAGGGGTATGTGTTGTACCTGGATGCCGAAACAGGTGACGAATTGAACAGAATAGACGCATGGTCCTGCGAACCGACGGTTTCCGAAGAAGGGGTGTATGCTTACCTCAACAAAGTACCCGACGGGGAGTTGGGATCCGGCGTCTATCTTATAGATTGGGACGGGAATCCGATTTGGAAATACGACAGTCCCTCATGGATAAAATCTCCGGTGACTCTTGCGGGCGGATGCGTATATTTTATGGATTATTCCACGGGAATGATGTACCCCACCGGAGGGTGTCTTACGTCGTTGGATGCGAAAACGGGCGAAGAAAATTGGAGGATGCTGCTCACCCCCGCATCCAGCGTTTCGTATTCCATGGTGCAGCCCACAGTAATTAACGGAAAAATTTACGCAGGCAACGATTACGGTGCCATATACTGTCTTTCTAACATTCCCGGAACGAATTATGATGATTACGATACCGGCCCCGTTCTGATATCCACGGGATTCAACCACTGGTCTTGGTATCTTTTTACGTTGTTGTTTACAGCTTCGTTGGTGAGTTTTATAATATTGTACAGGAGAGTCTGAGATGGATTCAAAACGCATTTTTATACTGATTACAACAGTCTGCCTGATGTCGGGCGGATTATCGATAATATCGTCGTTCGGCGAGGCTGAAGCCGCAAATACAAATCCTGAAATGATTGCTCCCGACGGTGCAATCTATGGTTACGAAACGTTCATGAATAAAGATGACAGCTTCAGCAGGCTTCTTGAATATACCCCCGGGGAAGACAGCACGGTATATCTCCGATCTGCATTGGAAGGATATGTACTGACAGAACTGGGAGACGAATCATTCAAGAATTGTTCATCCATTGAGAAAATCATCATTCCCAAGAATGTCAGATACATCGGGCATGAAGCTTTTTCGGATTGTGGGAATCTTTCGGTATATTTTCTGGGATCCTTTCCTCAGATTGAAAATGACACCTTTTTGAATACGGATGTTACCCTGTATAAATCTACAATACAGTCCGAGGGATGGCCATCTTCTACGGAGAATATGGATTACCGTGTTTACGCAGGTGAAAACTGCTCTTTTGAGTATCTTATTCTGGACGGCGAAATCACGGTGTATTATCACATTTACGGAACTGTCATTGAAATACCGGACGAAATCGACGGAATTCCAGTGACTCGGATAGGACAAAGCGCATTTGAAGAAAAATACGGTGACAAAACCAATGAGATCACTTCTCTCAGACTCGGAAAGAATGTTGTAAAAATTTCTGACCGTGCCTTTTATGACTGTAACAAGCTCAAAACCGCGAATATACCGAACGGAGTTGTATACATCGATGACGAAGCTTTCAGACAATGCTATGTCATGGAAGATGTGAAACTTCCCGGTACGCTGAAATATCTGGGATTTGAGTCTTTCAGGATGTGCCACGGATTTAAGGACATAGTAATACCCGATTCCGTCACAACCATTGAAGGCGGAGCGTTTTATGATTGCAATAACGCGGAGACGCTGTACATCAGCAATAACGTTGAATTGTTGTCGGAGAGAGCTTTCGGGTACTGTAGCAATCTCAAAAAAGCAACGGTTCCCAATTCCGTTACGGAGATGGAGCACAGTACGTTTTACAGTTGCAGATCCATGGAATCTGTGAACTTGGGCGAGAATGTAAAAACAATCGGCGATTGGTCATTCTATCAGTGTGAGAGTCTGAAAGAAGTAAGGTTCGGAGAATCTTTGGAATACTTGGGAATTCACTGTTTTGAAAAATGTGCTTGTTTGGATGATGTCCATATTCCGAACAGTATGATTTCCATAGGTGAATATGCTTTTTCGGAATGTGACAGTCTGAAGGATGTAAGTTTCGGAAGTTCTCTGGATTCCATCGGCAAACGTGCATTCACCGCATGCAAATCTCTTACGGAAGTCGTACTTCCCGAATCATTGTGTTCTGTAGGAGATTATGCATTTTTTGGTTGCACTGCTTTGAAAAAAGCAGTATTTGAAGGAGAGTGTCCCGAGTTCGGACAAAAGGTCTTCGATAAGACGGATTCTCTGTTTATAATAGAATTTAATTCAGAGCATGAGAACAGTTGGGCGGACTTCAGTCTTTATGATGCAGAACCCATTCGAACAGAAGGAACAGACGGAAAGAGTTCGTTCAATACTGCGATACTGGCAACAGTATCTGTTTTGGCCATATTTGCAATAATAGTTTTGGTTCGGAGGATTGGCAAATGACCGACTCCGATAAGGTAAAGAATGCTTTACAAAAAGACGATGCGGAAGAGAGTGAAATACGAATCAAAAAGAAAAGATTCATTCTCATAATATCATTCGGCATTCTGATGTCGGTATTCGCATTGCTGATATCTATTTCAATATCATCGGGAGGGATAATTCCCATTGACAAGGCAGTATCTTCGATGTTTTCCGCTATAAGGAAGGGCGGAGAAAATCTGAATCCGGAAGAACTGTACATCTACAGGGCCCGGTTGCCCCGTGCCTTGGCGGCAATCGGTGTGGGTGCCGGACTTTCGGTGGCGGGGTGCATGTATCAGGCATTGATAAGAAATCCTCTTGTGGATCCTTATATCACAGGGGTTTCATCAGGTGCGGGTTGTTTGGCCGTTTCAGTGATTGCACTGGGCACAACGCTGCCGTTTCTGGGCAACAACGAATTGTACATGATTCCCGTAGCTGCGATAATAGGGGGGCTTCTGGCATTCGCGCTTACAATGACTGTTGCCGAAGGTGCGGGAGGCACTCCGACCAATTACATCCTGGCGGGGGTAATCGTGGGGTTTGCCTTTTCTTCCGTGCAGACGATATTTCTGTCGCTTGCAAAAGACAACATTTCCAATGCGATGTGGTGGATGTTCGGTTCCTTTGCAAACATAACCTGGGAGAATGCCCTGTTGGTGTTGGTGCCCACTCTGGGTATATCTCTGATGGCCATGCTTTGGGCCAGGGAATTCAATCTGTTTTCCTTGGGCGAAGAGCAAGCGAAACAATTGGGGCTGAACACCAAGCGGTTCAAAAGACTGATGATGATAATAGCCTCGGTACTCACTGCCCTGTGCGTCGCGTTCTGCGGAGTCATAGGATTCGTCGGTCTGATAATCCCCCACGCCTGCAGAATGGCACTCGGAAGCGATCACAGGCTAATAATGCCCGCGAGTATAGTGCTGGGGGCTATGCTCATGCTGTTTTCGGATATAATTGCCAGAACGGCGCTCATGCCCATGGAATTACCTGTCGGAGCAATTACAGCCATAATCGGTACGCCGATATTTGCATACATGCTGATGTCCAGGGGGCGGTCGTATAAAGGATAAAATATGTCTTCAGATAGAAGGGTTGTGTAAAGATTTTGGAACTTTCCGGGCTCTGGACAATATAAATCTGGAAATAAGAGACGGTCAAATGGTCGGGCTGATCGGTCCGAACGGATGCGGCAAATCCACGCTTATGAAATGTATATCAAGAATACACAAAGTAACGGAAGGAAAAATTTTCGTAGATAAACAGGACATGTTGAAAATCAACGCTCATGAAGCTTCCAAACTGGTTGCGACCGTCCCCGCCGAAGTCGATCAGGTACAGAGCATGTCCGTCATGGACATGGTAATGCTGGGACGATACCCCTATGTTGAAAAACTGTGGTGGGAAACCGACGAGGACGAAGCGATTATAAGAAACGCATTAAAAAAATTTGGGATATACGAACACAGAAAAAAACAGGTATCGATGCTTTCCAGCGGTGAACGGCAAAGGGCTCTGATAGCAAAAGCGTATGTACAGGAGCCCGAGTTATTACTTGTCGATGAACCCACATCACATCTCGATTTAAAATTCAAACTGAATGTTATGGAACATCTGAGATCGTTGGCCAAAACCGGGATGACGCTGATGGTAGCGGAACATGACATATCATTGATGTCGAGATACTGTGACTATTGTTACATAATGAAACAGGGGAAAATCGTTGCTTCCGGAGTTCCGGGTGAGATAATAACCGAAGATCTTATGCGGGAAGTATACGAAGTAGAAGCTCGGGTCGGTAAGGACATAGACGGCGAAGTGTATGTGCTTCCGAAACGGTCTGCGGGAGAGGTATGATTTCATAATGACGGATTCGGATGTCCCGGAGGAACGTCCTGCATTCTGTTTCAGGTGCGGACATATATGGTTGCCACAGACTTCTAAACGGCCAAAACGGTGTCCCAGATGCAGAACTGCGAGATGGGATGTGCCGGAAAAAAAAGACCGCCCCTGCAAATTCTGTGGTGAAGAATTCTGTATGCAGGATTTTTCGACGCCCTGTCCGGTTTGCGGAAGATTGCAAACAGAAGGGTTGACCGACAGATCATCCAGATGTAATCAGTGCGATTATGAATGGACAAGAAAATACGATGAATATCCGGAAAAATGTCCTCTGTGCAGATCTGCAAATTGGGATAAGCCTAAAGTGGAACGTCTCATGTGTTACCAATGCGGACATGTATGGATAAAGCGTAAAACAATGCCCCGCAGATGTCCGGATTGCAGGTCGACCTTATGGAACGAACCCCCCAAAACAGTACAGTGCCAGAGATGCGGACATGTATGGAATATGAGGAAACGTAAAATTTTAGATTCAAAAATATTATGTCCAAGGTGCAAATCGGCCAAGTGGAATATTCCTGCAAATATAATAAACAGAAGCGATGGAAAAACAACCGTTTACGAATGCGTGGAAAATTATTTTTCCAAAAAACAATTGTTTATTTGCAGTGATTGCAACAATCGGTGGTATATGACCGATGATGAGAGCGCGATATGCAAAAATTGCGGTAAAATTGTAACATCTTGCGATAAAACTGCGTCAACGTCTATGGTATTATGGAGCAACCTGGAGTTTGAATTGAGATATGTGACCGAAAATCACTACGGGTGTGTATATTTATTGGAAAACGGAATTCCCGTGTCAGTAAAATATATTTTCGAAGTCCTGAGGCGCCTGGATATGGATATCGAGGATGTGGTGGATGCCGTTAATAATGGTGAAAGGGAACACCTATGGCAGACGTTGGCTTCGGAAATGTATGATTCAAAAAATGACTATATTGAACACATGAACTATTTGATGAAACGATTATCCATTAATGAAAATGATGCAATGATACTGGCTTTGCATTATAAGGGGATGAGTCCCGAAGCAATATCCCAGAAGATGTCTCAACCGATTGAAGAAATTCTCGAAGTGTTTGAAAAAATAATGTCTGCTTTCGAAGATTCCGGCATTGTCGTTGATGATACGGTATATACACCAGATCCGTTCCGATATTACTGAAGTCTTAATTCGTTCTATAGTTTCTTAATCATTCAACATATCAGTTTAATTGTCCATAAATTTCCATAAAATGCTATTTGTATGTTAAACACTTAATGGATGATATGTCCAACTCAAACGATTCAATATATGATTCGAGGGACAGTTTACCGTCCCTTTTTAAATCGGCGAATCTAGAACCTTCGATTTTAAACATGGATGCGGTGCACGTTACAAACGGGGAATGTGTGTGTCCTCACTGTAATAACAAATTTCGTATTGTAAGTGAAGAAGAGAATGAAGAAAAATCCCGATTGTTGTGCAACAGATGCGGTTACGCATGGTATAACCGGATTGAAATGCCATCAAAGTGTCCCAGATGCGGATCTTATGCATGGAACAAACCTTCTCTTAAGTGCAAGTGCAATGTTTGTAGTCATCAGTGGACTTCAAGAAAAAGAGAAGGTCCCGCAAGATGCCCCAGTTGCAATTCAACAAGATGGGATGAAGAACCAAAACCATCGAATGTCATAATCCGTGATGAAGATGCACCGTCGTTTAAGAAAAAAAGCATCATTGAAAGATATGAAAAGGGCAAGGGATGTGTGGCCATAGCTTCAGATCTCGGACTTCCTTTATTCAAAGTAATATCAATCATAAAAAAGGAAGTTGAAACGAAAGTGTCTCCTCGTCTCTGAGAATCTCATTTCTTTGGAAGTTTAAGTGGTCGGGCATCTGAATCAAACGGATGTCGGGTTAAACAAGTTCCAAGGCGGCACTTCCCGCCGCCAATCTGGCGAAACGTTTGGTATCCCCGCCACCGATAATCAGCACATCTCCGTCTTCCATTTCAACGGATTTTCTTATTTTCATTGATAGTAAGGAATCGTTCTTATCCACGTTCCATGCGGGCATCATCAGTAAATTGTTCTGATCCATAATCCATGTGGTGCATCCTTCTCCTCCTGCTCTGATGCCTGCGTTTCTTTGGGCGATTCCATTGAACACCTTTTCTGCCATATCTTTCACTATAACGCCTTGTTGGTAGCGTCCAACAACGTAACCTCCAACGTTTACAGAGACAGATTTGATATCAAGCGTCTCCAGTAATTTGATACCGTAAGGTTTAATCGTATTACCCGTTTGATGGGTTTCCACCATATTATTTTCCTTCAGTAATTCAATCAATTTGCGTACACTGCCCTCGCCTATCCCCAGATATCTGGAAATATCTATTCTGCTTACGCGTTTACCGTCTCTGAGATAATCCAGGAGAAACAGAACATCGGAATCCGAAAACTTACACGGGGGGCCGCCTTTAAAATTATCAAGTATCAATACCACGAACATTGAATATTTAGTCGGATTATATCCTTTATTGACATTGGATGCCAATCATGTGACTTATGATGTGATTCATCACATATTTATTTTATAAAAAATAATTTTTCCAAAATTATTATGCGAACTCTGGCAAATCCGAATCAAAGAATTTTAAGAAATTATAACTGGTATGTGAACCTGAAATTACCACAAAATTTCATAGTAAACAAAAGTGCGGGGCATAGCCCCGAAAGAGCATTTTGGTTTTTCACGACTTTACTCGTAAGAAACCTCGTCATGGCTGAGAACTTCGTTCCAGAGCGCAATCGTATCCTGGGCTTCTTCCTCGTCCATGACCTCTATGGCGAATCCGGCGTGGATGACGACCCATTGGCCGACTTCCACGTCCACCATTGCCACATTTGTTTCTCTGATCACGCCTCCGAAATCGACGTCGGCGTTCTCACCATTGATTTTTACAACCTTTCCGGGCAATGCCAAACACATTTCAAATCACTCCGATACTATCTTGATTATGGCTTCCGCGGGCTGTCCGTCGACGGCCTCCAAAGCTTCCACCGCTTTTTCTCTGGTGCATCCGGTCTGGGACATTACCAGTTCGATATCCTCTTCGGGTATGCTCGGACCGGCGTCTTCGGACGATCCGGACAAAGAACGGACAGATTCTGCGCCGGTTATCTGGTAGGATTTGTTTCCGCTCATGTCCACACATATTACCTGAGGATTGGAAATTACTATTTCGTTGTTTTTTGTTCTGATAATTACTTCTGAAACATCGGGAACTTCGGACTGGGTTATACCCATCTTTTTCATTGCCTGTTTCATTTGACGCGGATTCATTCTTTGCATAATACAGCACCTCAATCAACGGCTTATTTAATTAATATTGCCAATTTCACTCCATTGCGGCTTTTACTGTTTTAACAATATCGTTCAACAATTTCACTCCGTCGGCGGGATCGGGTATTCCGCCCTGAGCGAAATCAGGTTTTCCGCCGCCTTTTCCTTTGAACTTTCCAAGAGATTCGGAAAGAATCTTTTTACAATTTACGGAATCAACCCCGGAAGCCAACATCGCCGATACAGTCAATCCTGAGGATACAAATGCCGCGACTCCCCCTTCGGCTTTGATTTTCTCCGCGGTTTCGGTCACAGCCTTCCGGTCCGCGCCCGGCATCAGGGCGTGATAGAACATAACGCCGTTTACATCTTCCGGTTTCAAATCGGAAAGAAACAGTTCGGACAATTCTTTGATCGAGGTCCGCGAACTTAGCAGTTCTTCCCTCATATTTGCCACGGATTTTGTCAAATCTTCGGGTTTGCTTTCGGCGGCATCGGCTGTTTTCAAACATGCGTAAGCCAAATCCATCACGGCATCCGCCGCTTCGGTTCCGACTTTAAAATGAACCGAGGTTCCGTCTTTTCCGGCGGACACGACTCTGTCAACAAACAGCATTCCCAGTTCCGAAGTTTCCATTACGTGCACTCCGCTGCAGGCCGAGTAATCGAAATCCCCCACTGCGGTGACGGACACGGCTTCGTTTTCGGGAATCTTTTCCAACTTGATTCTGACTTTGTCTTTAAGGTCGGGGTCGTCCCGATCCATTATCACTCTGCGCACCGTCAGATTTTCGCGTATGACTCCGTTTGCGGTTCTGACGGCTCTGTTGATAATGTCCCAGTCTATGTCCTGATTGACAATAACGTACTTGGTTTCCGGAGAAATGAAAATCTTTCCGATGGTAAGATCGGGAATCTCCCGTTTCAGGGAACCGAACAGAATGTGTTCCCCCGTGTGTCCCTTCATTAAATCGAAACGTCTGTCCCAGTCCACGCTTCCCCAAACATCTTCTCCTACTCTGAGTCCGTGTCCGGGTATTCTGTGAATGATTTCGTTTTTATCGTTTCTGAAAACTTCGGTAACTTTCTTTTCGTTAACGTTGCCTGTGTCGCATACCTGCCCCCCGCCTCCGGGGTAGAACGCGGTTCGGTTCAATACAACAAAGTCTCCGTCAACCGAGACAACCTTTGCTTCGAACTCGGATTCGTATCCGTCGCGTCTGAACAATTCATCCGTCATGTATATCCATGTAACAGTCATCATCTAATAAATATACGGAACGAATTTCTCAGACAACGGGTGCGTAATGTCGGGACTTAAGGACATGGATGAACTGGACAGAAAGATAATCGATATGATGTGCAGATCCAGCCAAGGCTCTTACCGACAGTTGGCCAAACAGCTGGGCGTGCATCCCACAACTTTGATTCAAAGAGTGAAAAATCTCGAATCGAAAGAAATAATCAAAGGATACCGGGCGAAAGTGGATTACATGAAGCTGGGTTTCGATTACATGGGAATCGTTCATATCTATGCGGACAATCTCCCGGATGTTCTGGAAGATTTGAGAAATATCCCTCAAATCGTGGGTATTTTCGATGTTACGGGGGACAGCGACGCAATCGCCTGGATTGCCTGCATGGACCGGGACGAGTTTTCGGATACCGTGAAATTCATCAATTCAAGAATCGGAGTGAACAAAACCAACACCGCCGTTGTGTTGGGTATTGTGAAAGACCCTTCCGAGTTCATTCCGTCCGTCACGGACAAAGACAACAATCGCTGAACCTGCAAGAATTATTATATATTCTTATGATTAGCCTGTTTAACCAATCGGAGAACAATTTAAAATGAAGAGGACACACACCTGCGGAGAACTCAGGAAGTCGGATCTTGGAAAAGAAGTCTGCCTCCAGGGCTGGGTCAGATTTTCAAGGGATCACGGCGGAGTAGCCTTTATCGATCTTGCCGACAGGTACGGAATAACACAGGTGGTGTTTGATTCCGAAGACCTCCCGGAAGCCGAAGTCAAACGCATATCGGATATCATGAAAGGATTCACCAGAGAATCCGCAGTATCGATAAACGGTACCGTAAGAGACAGAGTCGAAGGAACTTCCGATGCAAGAAACCCCACCGGCGAAGTTGAAGTTTTGATTTTCGACGCGGAAGTTCTCGGAAAGTCCAAAACTCCCCCCTTTGAGGTCGGAGATCAGAAAGAAAACGTTCTCCCCAACGAAGACGTGAGGATGAAGTACAGATATCTGGACCTCAGAAGAACCGAAATGATCGAGGCTCTGACTTTAAGGAGCAGATTCATGACTCTGGCCAGAGAATATCTGAACTCGGCGAAATTCCTTGAAGTGGAAACCCCCATTCTCGCAAGATCCACCCCGGAAGGTGCCAGAGATTACATCGTACCCTCAAGAGTTCACCCCGGTTCGTTTTATGCATTGCCCCAATCCCCTCAGCTGTTCAAACAGATGCTGATGGTGGGCGGCATTGACCGTTACTATCAGTTCGCAAGATGTTTCAGAGACGAAGATTCAAGAAAAGACAGACAGCCCGAGTTTACTCAATTGGACATGGAATTGTCTTTCGTCGAAGAAAAAGACATTCAGGACACAATCGAGAACATGATTGTTCATCTGTGGAAGGGTCTTTACGGAACCGACCTGAAAACACCTTTCCCGCGCATAGGTTACGTCGAAGCCATGGAACGCTTCGGTACCGACAAACCGGACATGAGATACGGTTTGGAATTCACCAAACTGACGGAAGTCGTGAAAGACGTTCCTTACGAAATTTTCCAGAGAATCATGAAAGCCGGAGGAATCGTTGCGGGACTTAACATAACATCCGAACTTTCCGGCGGACGCGTAGGACGGAACGACATAGACCGTTACATAGAATACGCCAAGAAGGCGGGATTGGGCGGTCTGACATGGATGAAAGTCGAAAACGGCGTTCCCACCAGCAACATTACAAAATATTTCACTCCCGAAATTCTTGAAGGAATCAAGACCGCGCTGAACGCGGACGAGGGGGACATTCTGTTCCTTATAGCCGGGCCCTGGAAACAAACCTACGAGGGCGGAGGCGCGTTAAGAATCAAGATAGCGGAAGATTTGGGACTTGTTCCGGAAGGAACCTTCCAGTTCCTTTGGCTGGTCGACTGTCCCATGTTCGAAACCGACCCCATTTCGGGAAAGAAGGATGCTTTCCATCACCCGTTCGTGAAGCCTTTGGGCGATGTAAACGAAGACGGATGCATGGGAGCCTGCTTCGATCTGTGTTTGAACGGAAACGAATTGGGTTCCGGTTCGCTGAGGATAAACGATCCCGAAGTTCAGAGAGATGTTCTGAGGGTTCTCGGCAAGACCGACGAAGAGATAGAAAACGAATTCGGATTCTTCGTGGAGTCGTTGGAATACGGTGCGCCGCCTCACGGAGGAATAGCAATCGGAGTGGACCGTTTCATCACCATTCTTCTGGGCAAAGACACGATACGTGACGTAATCGCTTTCCCGAAGAACAGAAAATCCACGTCTTTGCTTGACGGTTCGCCCACCAAGGTTCCCGACGAGAAACTGGAAGAGCTTCAGATTATGTCTTTGTCCCTTGACGGAATCGATTTCGATTTTGACGAAGAGTAATCAGAGTCTTTCTCCGATGAGACGTTTCGTGGCCTCGACTATATCCGACGACGAGTAAGCGCCGCCGGTCTGTTTCATCACGTGACCGATTACGCGGTTGGCGGCTTTGTCGTTCTTGCGGTAGTCTTCGATAACATTGGGATTTTCATCAAGGAATTCCGAAATCATCTCATCCAGATTCGAAGAACCCGAAGATATGACGTCCATGTCCTCGCCGGTCATGTAAGAACGGATTCTCAGGTTTCCTTCGACGTCTGTTATCCCGCCGTCCCTGTATTCTTTGACAATCGAAACTATCCCGTCAACGTTTTTGGAATCGTCGGATTCGAAAGATCTCCATCCCGCGCTTATGGGGCCGGACGTGAATTTTCTGGCGGTTTCAACGTCGGCTACCGAAACCAGCATTTCAAACAGTTTCGCCATATCCACGGAAGTGGAAACGTACTGTTTCGATGTCTTCTCGTCAATGCCGTATTCTTTCGCAAGTCTCAGAATCATGTTCTGGGGGCTTTCTTTGACATCAAGCGAATCAACCAGTTCTTTCACGTTGAATACGCCCAAATCCGGTTCGTCGATGTATCCGTAATCGGCTTCCATCTCTTTCTTTCTGACGGAAACGGTCACTCCCCGTTCCTCATCGAAATGACGGGTCTCCCGCACGATTTTACCGCCGGCCTTCAATAACTTCGTTTGACGGACGGCTTCGAAAGTCAACGCCTTTTCGACATTTCTCAGCCCGGTGACGTTTTTCACTTCGCACCGTTCTTTTCCGACGGATATATTGCAGTCGCAACGGATACTGCGTTCCCCGTCTTCGGACATGTCAATCGTATGACGGATGTCCTGAATCAGCTGTTTCAGAAATTCTCTGGCTTCCGCCGGGGTGGCTATGTCCGGTTCGGTCACTATTTCAGCCAACGGAATACCTGAACGGTTGTAATCTATCAACGAAGAATCTCCCACTCTTTTGGTCTTGCCCGGGTCTTCTTCGATATGGATTCTGGTTATTCTTATGGGTTTTTTGCCGTTAAGGTAATACACCCCTTCTCTTCCCAAAGGACGGTCGTGCTGCGTGGTCTGATAGTTCTTTGAATTATCGGGATAAAAGTAAATCTTTCTGGCAAACCAGGTGGTATCGTCAATCCTGCAGCCCAGCATCTTTGCCAGCAGAACTCCGTATTCCAACGCCTTTTCGTTGATTACGGGTTTCGATCCCGGAAATCCCATGCAGACCGGACATACGTTTGCGTTGGGCTCTTCCGTTTCGGCGGTGGAGCAGGAACAGAACAGTTTGGATTCCGTGGGCAACTGAACATGAACTTCCAATCCTATTTTCACAGAACCGCCTCCGGTTTCACTATATCGAATTGTTTGTTCCAGGTTTCACAGAAATCGAAGAGTTTGTTCTCTTCGTTGTGATTTGCGATAAGCATCATTCCCATGGGCATTCCGCCGTTGTCGTATCCGCAGGGAACCGAGAGAACCGGCATTCCCGCCAAATCCGGCGGTGCGGTGAACCTGTCGGCGGAGAAAGATTCAACCATGGTCATTTCCGATGTTTCCGAAATCAGCGGTGCCGCGGATTCCGTGGTCGGCGTAAGAATAACGTCGCATTCTTTCAATGCGGACTGATATTCTTCAATCATCAATTCGCGGACCATTCTGGCTTTGTTGTAATATCTTTCCCGGGTACCGTCCATTCTCATGTACGAACCGAGAAGAATCGCTTCCTTGGCCGGGGTTCCGAAATGTTCGGTTCTCACCGACGTGAAGAACTCGTCGGATTCGAGCGTGTAATCTCCGTCCTGCTTTCCGTACCGCATTCCGCAGTAACGGGACATGCTTGTGGACGCTTCGGCTGTGGTAAGGATTCTGCAGGCGATTGCCGCGTATTTCATTGAAGGCAATTCTATGGTTTTCGGTTCGAATCCCAGGGATTTCAAAATTTCCAGATTCCTTTCAAAGTTCTTTTTAATGTCATCCGAAACATTGTCCGTCACGCCTTTGGGAATTCCGACAGTCTTGATCTGTGATTTTTTTCCGTCTCCGGATTCCATCAGAATTTTTGCATATTTTACGATGTCATCGGACTTTGACGAAATAACTCCCACGCGGTCCACGGAACTTCCCGCGTCAACCGTTCCGGCTTTGGAAACCTTCCCGTAAGTGGGAACCATCCCGTACACTCCGCAGTAAGCCGCGGAATTCAGAACAGAACCGCAGGTCGACAGACTTAACGAAACAATGTCCAACAACGATGCGGCACAAGCGGCACCGGCGGAAGGACCTCCGCAGGTTCTTTCGGCATCGAAAGGATTCTTCGGTATACCGTAGGGGCCGTTGGTGTACGGAACCGTTCCGAATTCGCTCATGTTCGTTTTGCCGATCGGAACACCGCCGGCTTCCTTGAACGCAATGACCGAATCGGCATCGAAAGGAGGATTGTATCCTTCAAGAATCTCCGAACCGCAAAGAGTGTCCGCTTCCCTCGTAACAAAGGAATCGCTGACCGAAAACAGAAAATCTCCTTTAATGACATCTGAATTTAAAACCCTGAACATTTCGTATTTTTCGTTCAGTTCTTTGATTTTTGACATATCGGGGGAACTCATAATCTCGGCCCCCTGACATATCCGTCGTACGTATCGATTCCTTTGAGAATCTCATCGGAATTGATTTTTGATCCGGGAACATCTTTTCTTACGTTACCCGCTGTACCCACCGGATCCAACTTCGTAACCTTCCGCACGGGTACTTCGTCCAGCAATGAAAAATAATTCAAAACCTCGGTAAATTCCTTATGTAATTTATCCGTCTCGTCCTCAGTGAGTTTCAGGTGCGCATTATGTGCCACCGTTTCCAAGGTATCTTTCTCCATCTTCGCTCAGACCCCCCGTACGTGAGGAAATAATATAATCTTTTCAGAGAGGACCTTATCCGACAAGAATCAAAGCATAGAGAGTAACGGCATTATTTTCGAAAACCAACTTCTCCCCCACCTGTTCAAGAATCTCTTCCATGTCGAATCCGTGACTGCTTATGGAGTCTATCCGTTGGGACGGGTATCTGCATTCCGCATCGGGATACGTGCAGACACCGCAGTATTTGCATCCCCCGTCGCCGAAGGCTTTGATCGAACGGTCTTTCACGGTATTGACCGCGGCTCTTACCGCATCCGTGATTTCGTCCGTGGCGTCCTGTATAGCTTTCATGTCTTTCGTATCAATCTCATATTTTTTGCTTACGAGATAAGCCTCGGAATAGGATTTCAACGATTCCTTAATCTCGGAAATCGTACCCACTCCCGGCGGACATCCCCAGTTCGTGTCGTACGCTCCGCAAAGGTTCTTTTTGCATAATTCCAAAAACTCTTCGGCCCTGGGAGACGGTGAAGGCACGGGTATCCGTTTAACGGCAAAACCGTCTTTTTCGAGATATGTTTCAAATTCGTACATGAAGGTCAGTCATGCCATCGTTAAACGCCGATATATCCGTTACTGGTTTTTGAGTTAAACATTTAAGCAAGCCGTTCGCTTATCCATCGATAACATGGCCGATAACGCTGCACACAAGAAGATCGTCGACGCAATGAAGTTATTCGATGAAGGCGACTTCAAGAAAGCATATTCACAGTTTAAGAAATTGACCGACGAATTCCAGGACGATGCGGAGTGCTGGTACGCACGTGCCGAAAGCGGCAACTATGCGTCGGGAATGTTCGGTGCCAAGATAAAAATCGACGAGATAATCGAAGCTTACGAAAAGGCATGCGAGCTGGATCCGGACAATGCGGATTACTATCAGGCGTACGGAGCCTTCTGCATATCCGTGAACAAATTCGAACAGGCCGAAATGCTGTACAACGAAGCGGCGGAGATGGACGAATCGAGGGCCGCCCATCTGTATTCCGAGTTTGCGATCGAGTATTACGGAACAATCGTTGCGAACTACGGGGATGTTCCGGAAGACGCTCCCCCGGAAGCCGTTGCGGCGGTGGAGAAGGCTTTGATTCCCTACAAGCAGAAAGCACTTTCATACATGCTTAAGGCCTTGGAAATCGAACCCGCGGAAGCGAAAGAGCTGCTTTAAACATAATTTCATTTTTTTTTCAAATCCCGGAGGTAACCGAAGGGTGCTCCGGGTAATCATTCCATCACATGAAATTTATTTCACGCGGATAAAGAATCGGAAGTTTTTACGGAAGGTTTTCTTGTTTGATTCAATAATTGAAACATAAACTCGAAAATTCGTATTTTTTTTACATCCGATAGTGTCGGAATGCTTCTTGTCGAAACGATTTTTTTTAAATCGCGGGTGCCTAAACGGATTCTTCCGGGGTCCGCATATATTTTCTTAATTCAGAGCAAGCAAAATCGAAGATTCGCCGCAGACGTTTATCCTGCTTCATACAATTAAATTTATGATTTGTTTCGAATCTCTGGCACTTATCCGTATACGCAGGCGTATTCAGAATCACAATAGAAAATAAGATGGTAGCGAGGGGTCGATTTGAACGACCGGTCTTCGGGTTATGAGCCCGACGGGATATCCTGGCTACCCCACCTCGCTGTAGGTTGCTCTATAAATACAGTGTATTTAATCCTTATGAAGGATTCACGTTATTCGGAGCGGTTCAAAGGAATTTCTTAAGGAACATAAGATCTTGTATTTTGCCTTTTATCCTGATTTTCTTTGTAATGTATGCTCTCATCGGTCTCAGGTCGCCTTCGATTAAAGCGAGTATGGTTTCCGGAGTGGACGTAACGACAACATCCGCATTTTCCAACGCTTCGGGTTTGAAATCTTTGATCTTTGAGTTTTCCAAAGTCAGGCTGTACGCTTCGGTGTCCAGATCTAGAGTGAATGTTTTATTCAAATGAGCCAGTTCTTTTTTCAGAGATTCGCTTTCGTCAATCTTTTTGTTGAATTCTTCCACCTTTTCTTCAAACAGCTGTTTTAGAGTCACAATATCACCAATCATCCAATTTCGTGTTAGCGGATACAGACATCATGCGTCTGACAGGCTCCCACGAACATCTAGTATTCAAGGGGGCACTCCCGTTATGTTTTATCCATTTTTCTATAAAATCCATTGTGACGCTGTCGCTGGGATACCCGCTGCCGATGTTTTCCCCGAATTCATCCGATATTTCGGCTATGCGCCGATCCCTCACGACTTTGGCAACAATTGAGGCTCCGGACACCACGGGATAGTAATCGTCGGCTTTGTGTCTCGCAACAACCCGTCCTTTGACTTTCCGTTCCAACAGCGATTGAAATCTTTCTTCGTTGACGTCGGGACAGTCAACATACGTAAACGAACACTGAATGTGTTCGCAGGCCTCCGCAAACATATCCAGTTCTATTTCGTTGAGGGATTTTGTTTTCCTCAGAGTATCGATTTCCGATGCGGTCGCTTCAACCGCGTATGCGTCATAGTTCTCAACCAGTTTATCGTAGATTTCTTCTCTTTTTTTGGGAGTCAGTTTTTTCGAATCCTTAACTCCCAGCGATACAAGACTCTCGTCTTCTTCGGTACTCAGTATACCGACCACCATCGGACCCATCACGGATCCCCTTCCCGCTTCGTCAATACCGCAGTATTTCATCAAAATCCTCTGTAACCCATATCTTGGTAGACGTATATGTTTTAAGTTGGGTCATGTTTACGGAATCTCATATGAGTTTAAAATGTGACGTCCAGTACGGAAGATCAGAAACAGGGTTCAAGCTGACCCGTGTAGGCGTGACCGACGTAAAGAAACCGATTCTGGTGGAAAGAGACGGTGCGAAAAACAAACTGAACCGATCCCTTAACTGCAACATAGACATTTTCGTCGACCTTCCCGCGGAGCAGAAAGGTTCGCATATGTCCCGTAACGTTGCCGTGGTCACCGACGTTGCTCTTGCCAGCATAGACCACCCCGTTTCCAGTTTGGAGGCGGCCGCGGTGGACATCGGCAAAAAGCTGCTGGTTGAGCACGAGTATGCAAAATTCGCCGAAGTGTCCATTACCACAGATTATTTCAAACCGAGCAAAACACCCAACGGAAGGGATACTTACGAAGTATACACTTTGATTGCCAAAGCCATGGCAGACCGCGAAAAGGGCATACGCAAAGCCATAGGCGCCGAAGCCATAGGAATGACGGCGTGTCCCTGCGCTCAGCAGACCGTTACCGAACTTACCGAATGTTCCACCGAGTATCCCGTAATGTCCCACAATCAGAGAAATATCTGTTCGGTCATGATTGTCACCGACGAAGGATACGAAGTGGAAGCCGATGTTCTTATCGAACTGATAGAAGCTTCGTTCTCGTCACCCACATACGAACTCCTCAAAAGAGAAGACGAAGGCAGGGTTGTCATAAACTCCCATAAAAATCCCAAATTCGTCGAAGACGTGGTAAGAGGGGTTCTCAAGAGGGTCGTGGATACTTTCCCGGAACTTCCGGATGACACGGAAGTTATGGTATGGAGCGAATCCGAAGAATCCATACACAAACACAATGCCGCCGCCCAGAGGGAAGCGACAATGGGAGAGCTGAGGGAAGAAGCGAACTGATTCATCAGTCCGCTTTTTCTTCCTCTTCCACCGGTTTCAGTTTTTCGTTGAGAATCGAAATATCGGTGACATAAACCCCTTTGGGGGTTTCCAAATCGTTCAGACAGCCGACCCAGTAAACCACTACGCCGGGTCCGAACAGTTCTGTATAAGGGATAAGTTGTTTTCTGGAATTGAACCTGAATTCGATATTGTCCCCGAACGAAGCTTTGCTTTCGATCCAGAAGATTTTCTTGCCGTCGTACATCAAGGGTTCGTCCAAAAGACAATCCGGTGTTTTTTCGAATTTGTTACGCAGTTCATTTTCGTTGCGATACGCAATATTCTGTTCATCAAGCCAATTCTCGAGAAGTTCTTCGCCCCATTCGCCCCGCTCTTTCTGAATCTGGTTGCCGTAGGGCGAATAAATCATATCCATTTCGGTAACCTCTTTCAGTTCTTCCGCGGTTTCCGGGCTTTCGAGTTTGTCCGGATCCTTTACGTATTCCCAAAATTGTTTTTTCGACGTTCCGTCTTCCTGGAAAATCATCATCGCGGTCAAAATCGGCGGAAATCTGTTTTTCTCCGCAAGTTCCATAAGCGTTTTTCCTTTTTTCCAGTCTTTGAGCAGGAATTTAGCGTTCTTTTTTACAACGTAGAAACGTTTCTTAACGTCTCTGGTGGTTTTCTGGGTAAACAGGGACTGCAACATCCTTTTGTCGTAACCCTCTTCTTCCTCGAATCTCTTCACGTCTTCGACGCTTCTGAGTCCGTTGTATATTCTCTTGTATTCCGAATAATCCATCATATCATCCACTGAGATTGCGGACAAGATCTTCTGCCGCGGACAACACCACATCCGTTACCATGGAAGTGGGAGGACAATATGCGTTTTCGGTCATGAAGAGAAACTCTTCCGCGGTGGTTCCGGAAAGTATTGCGGAAGTCAGCCAATTGATCCTTCCGTTGGCATCCTCGCCGGAGAATATCTGTGCGCCTATGATTTTATGCGATGATTTTTCAGCTATTATCTTTACAATCAGTCTTTTTCCGCCCGGGGAATATCTGGCTCGGGTAAGCCCTTCCGCTTTGCCCTCGACTACGGATATGCCGTACCAGGAAGCGAGTCCTTTGGACATTCCGGTTCCGGCCACCTGCAATTCGTCTATCACGCTGATCCACGGACTTGCAGTGGGTCCCAGCATGGAACGGTCGCCGGCGGCGTTTCTTCCGGCGATCAAACCCTGACGGACGGCGGAAGAACCCAACTGGCTCATTGTGGGTCCGGGTACCGCCGCGGACCGGCACTGTATCAAATCACCCGCAAGGTAAATGTCGTTCACCAGCCTTCCTCTTCTGTAAGGCTGCAGGGTGGGGGAAACAACCACGGCCCCCAACTGACCTATGTCCAGGTTCAATTGATTGGGTATGTCCAAGTTCGCCCGTACGCCGGTGGCAAATATCACCATGCCGCAGGAATATGTTTTTCCGTCGGCTTTCACACCTTCGACGGATTTTTCTCCGAGGACTTCTTCCACGGGAGCGTTCAGGACAATGTTTATTCCCATTTTTTCAAGATGCTTCTGAACTTCCGCCGCAATATCCGAATCGGCTATTCTGGGAATAACCTGATTCATCATTTCTATAACGGTAACGTTCTTTCCCGTATTTTTGAGAGCCACCGCCATTTCCAGACCGATCACTCCGGCACCGGCAATTACCACGTCGTCGGTTTCTTTCATACAGGCTTCGATGTTCCTGCCGTCCCTTACGGTTCTGACGGTGTATACGCCCTTCAGATCCTTGCCTTTGATGGGAGGAACAAACACGCGTCCTCCCGTGGCTATCACAAGGGAATCGTAAGAATACGTTTTTCCGCCCGCGGTCGCGGTTTTGGCGTCGGCATCAACGGAATCCACTTTGGTGCGGACAATAACGTCGATGTTCTTTTCTTTTGAATAGTAATCGGGTTTGTGCATGACAATGCCGTCCCAACTGTTTTTTCCCTCCAACACCCAGGGAACCGCACAGGGGGAGTAGGCAATATCCTCGTCTTCGGTTATTACGGTGATATCATGACCCTTGTCAAATTTTCTGGCCGAGGACGCGGCAGTCATTCCTGCCGCCCCGGAACCTATAATCAATATCTTTTTAGCCATATGGCGTACCGGACTCAAGATAATAATCGGTATTATTAACATTTCCCGATTCCGAGGGGTGTATTTTCCACAATGTGCGGGGAATTATAAAATCCGAATCGGGACATAACGGAATATGTCCGTCAGAATAGAACACGACACGGAATCCGAAATCTTCAGGCTGTTTGTCGACGGTGAAGAATCGGGACGCCTGAAATACAGAGAGGAATCGGGAAAATTGGAAGTTATGCAGGTATCGGTGATACCCAGTCTGAGAGGCAAAGGATTGGCCAAAGATCTGGTTGACTCGTTCAGAACGTATGCGGAAAACAGAGGTTCCGAATATTCTTCGCTGTGTTCCTTGCCTATTCGGTTTTGGGAAAGTAAACAATTACATTAGGAAAGAATATAATGCAGTCGCGGATAGGTATGTTTGCATGAAAGAAAGGAGGCCGTACGAACCGGAGGCGATGTGGAAGGAGAGGGATCTCTCCTCGGGAAAAACCGTGGACACCATGGTGGCTATATTGCGTACCGGAGGTTGCAGCTGGTCCAAGACCGGAGGCTGCACCATGTGCGGCTACAATACGGCGTCAATGCCTCAGATCGGCGAAACCGATTTGATGAGGCAATTGGACCTTGTCGCGGAAAGATACAAAGGCGAGCCCTTTGTGAAATTTTACACATCGGGAAGTTTTCTTGACAAGAACGAAATACCCATGACTGTCAGGGAAAGGGTTTTCGAAGAGTTTTCCGGATGCGAAAGACTGCTGTTCGAATCCCGTCCGGAATACATAGACAGAGATGTTGCGGGCACTCTGCCATCCAACGTAACCGTTGCGCTGGGTCTTGAAAGTTCGAATCCCGAAATACTCAGAAAATCCGTCAGAAAAGGATTCACCCCCGAAGACAGCAGAAAAGCCGGGGAAACAGTCCGTGACGCCGGTCTGTCGGTAAGAACATACCTTTTGCTGAAACCTTTGTTCCTGACCGAAGGGCAGGCAATCGAAGATTCGGTGAAATCCGCCAAATACGCCGATGCGTACTCGGATGAAATATCAATCAATCCGCTGAACGTTCAGCGGAAAACCGTGGCCGAACGGTTATGGAAACGCGGGGAATTCAGACCTCCGTGGATCTGGTCTTTGGTCGAGGTTATGAAACAGCTGTCCGGCAACGTCGAGGCAAGGCTTATGTCTTCCCCGTCGGGGGGAGGTACCCAGAGAGGCGTGCACAACTGCGGAGTATGCGACAAAAAAGTATTGGATGCGGTGGAAAAGTTTTCATTCACCCAGAATGTTAAAGACCTGGAAGTCACCTGCAGCTGTGAAGATAAATGGAAAAATTACCTTAAAGCCGAAAGAATGCTGGGCAGTTCGGCGGACATCGAAAGAGGTATCTCAAACGACCTGGCACTTAGGATGTGAAAAACAATGGAATATGACATTAAGAGAGGTTGGTTCGGTAAAATCGACGAAGGCGGACTTGAGAAAATAATGAAGGAAACCTTCGGAAATGTGGAAGTCAAAGGCAAAGTGCACACATCGAAATACGGTGTGCTCGACGCAATCGAAGCGGAGATAATGTCCAAAACGATCCTCAGGGTCGAAACCGTCAATTCCGATATACCCGCCGACGAACTGAATGACGGCGATATACTGGACACAAAGAGAAAACTCAATATTTTCGTTGAAGCCGCCACCGGATTCGACGTGAAGGCCAGAAAGAAGCGCGCTCAGGACAAAGCCAAAAAAGGCACGCTATGAACATCAGATCAAATCCGTTCGGAACGTAACGGTTCCGAACAGTATTTTTCAAACATTTTCACCCCTCGGCTTCCTATATAGGTATAGAGGGGGAGAGTTTAAGTACAACATGGGAATACAATCGTCAGATTGGACAGTATGATGTCCGACCAGACGTAACGGGCTATGCGATTGCAACCCAAGTCTGTCCCGCACACTGTAATTTTCGGGACGGGCAGACGCCACGGTCGGAATATCCGGATGTTCATCAAATGAACCGCGAGGTTAGCGAAGACACCCTCGCAGGAAGTGAAAAACAATGCCACAGAGGAGACGTCCTAAACGAGGTTCCCAGGGATACGGTCCCAGGAAAAGAGCGAAGTCACAGAGGCCTAGGCTGGACTCTTGGCCCGAAATTGAAGGCACACCCAAGATACAGGGTTTTGCCGGATACAAGGCCGGGATGACGCATGCTTTCGTAGTGGACAAACGCGCAAAGAGCACAACGTCAGGAATGGAGGTTCAGACACCCGTAACGGTTCTGGAAGTGCCTCCCATGAAGATCGCAGCCGTAAGGCTTTATGAGAACAGCACCGTCGGTCTGAAGACCGCGGGCGAGGTTTGGGCAAACGACCTTGACCCCCTTCTGGAAAAGAAGATGAGGGTTCCCAAGGAACACACCCCCGAAACTTTCGCCAGATATGACGGCATCGACATCGAAGATGTCAGGGTTCTCGCATACACACAGCCCAAGCTTCTGACCGGTGTATCCAAGAAGGTACCCGAATTGATGGAGCTGAGGATAGGCGGAGGCACAATCGAAGAGCGTCTCGCCTATGCGAAAGGAATTCTCGGAACCGAAGTCACGATAACCGATTTCACCCCCGAAGGATCTTTCGTGGATGTTGTAGCAGTCACAAAAGGAAAAGGATTCCAGGGAGCGGTCAAGCGCTGGGGAATCAAGCTCCTTTCACACAGAAACAGCAAGCACCGCCGTCTTTACGGAAACCTCGGACCCAAGAGGCCGGGTTACGTCAGGGGAACAGTTCCCATGGCGGGTCAGGTCGGATACCACCAGAGAACAGAATTCAACAAGAGGATAATCAAGGTAGGAGACGAGGGTGCCGAAATAAACCCGAAGGGCGGCTTCCTCAACTACGGAGAGGTAAGGAACACCTACATTTTGGTAAGCGGTTCCGTTCCCGGTCCCACCAAGAGAATCATAAGACTCAGAGACGCCCACAGAGCACCCAAGAAAGTGGATGCCGGAGCACCTGAGATTACCTATGTATCCACAGAATCCAAGCAGGGGGCATGATTGAATGAAACAGACAAACGTTTACAAAGTGACCGGAGACATTTCCGGTAAGATTGATGTCCCTGCGGCTTTTGATACGGACTACAGACCGGACATAATCAAGAAAGCCGTTCTGGCTTCCAACGCAAACGGAAGACAGCCTTACGGACCTTCCAAAGAAGCAGGTCTGAGACATTCTGTCAGCACCTGGGGAAAAGGACGCGGTGTCGCCCGTGTTCAGAGGCTCAAGGACGGAAGAAAAGGAGCCGAATCGCCCAACAATGTTTCCGGACGCAGAGCTCACCCTCCGTGCCCCGAAAGAATCTGGGCGCAGAAAGTAAACAAGAAAGAATTGGCAATCGCCCGCAGATCCGCACTTGCCGCAACCGCCGATGCGGGATGCGTCAAAATGCGCGGTCACAGGTTCGATGACAATGTGTCCTTCCCCATAGTCGTGGAAGACGCATTCCAGGACATATCCACCACCGCGGAAGTATTGGCATTCTTTGACAGCATCGGAATCGGCTATGACGTGGACCGCGCCAAGGAAGGCACGAAGATCCGCGCAGGAAAGGGCAAGATGAGGAACAGAAGGTACCGCACGCCCAAGTCGATTCTGGTGGTTGTTTCCGATAAAGAGCTTCCCGTGTTTATGGGAGCCGCAAACCTGCCCGGTGTGGACATCGAATCCGTAGGAACGCTTAACACCAGCAATCTCGCCCCCGGCGGAGATGCGGGACGTCTTACGGTTTATTCCCAGTCCGCCATGGCGAAGATAGGAGAGTGGACGCAATGAAACGCAGTGATGTGCTGATTAGACCTTTCGTTACTGAGAAGTCGATGAACCACACCTCCGGTACACCCACTCAGAGTTTCACTGACGGGAACAGGATAGAGTTCATTGTTCACAGAGATGCGGACAAAGGTACAATCAAGTCTGTCTTCGAAGAGCGCTTCGAAGTCAAAGTTGAAAGAGTATGGACGAGGATAGAGAAGGACGGCAAACATGCCATCATCAAGCTTTCGGAAGGTTATTCCGCGGAAGATGTGGGCATGAGGGTCGGAGTCTTCTGAGGTGATATAATGGGAAAGAGATTGAGAACACAGAGAAGAGGGCGCGGAACACCCTCGTACCGCTCTCCCAGCCACAGGCACGTTGCCGACGTAAAGCTCCCTTCGCTTGAAGGAGCCGGCGTTGTCAAAGACCTGATACAGGCACCCGGCAGAACCAGCCCCTTGGCCGTCATAGAGTTCGACGGAAAGACGAACTATCAGTTGGCCGCCGAGGGCATCAGGGTCGGACAGACCATAACAGTGGGTCCCGGCAGCATAAAGTCCGGTAACATAATGGAACTGTCAAGCATCCCCGAAGGTACCCCGGTACACAATATCGAGGGAATGCCCGGCGACGGAGGCAAATTCGTGAAGGCCGCGGGAAACTCCGCGTCCGTTGTGAGCAGAGGCGAATACGTCGTCCTGGAAATGCCTTCCGGAGAACTTAAAGAATTCAACCCCGGCTGCAGAGCCGCTGTCGGCGTCATCGCCGGTAACGGAAGAGTGGACAAACCTCTCGGAAAAGCAGGAGCCAACGTGCACAAACTCAGGTCAAAAGCCAAATCGAACGTGCATGTTTCCGGTATAGCGATGAATGCCGCGGATCACCCCCACGGCGGTGGAAGCCACCCCCATGTGGGAGGACCTAACTGCCAGAACAGAAACGCATCCACCGGACAGAAGGTTGGATTTATTGCCAAGAAAAAGAAGAACAAGACCGGTAAGAGGTAATTAAAATGGCTAGGAAGAGTATAATACAAGGATCCGCCAAAGCATCCAGACGCAGAGAGAGAAAGAAAGCGTCCGAGATTCAGGCGAGAAGAAAGAGAGAGTTCCTCTACCGCGGTCTGACGATGGAGGAACTGAAAGAGCTGTCATTCGACGAAGTTCTTGAACTTCTGCCCTCCAGGGCCAGACGCACTTATATCCGCGGACTCAACAGCGAGCAGGAAAAAGTGTACGAGGCCCTCAGGACATCCGAGGAAGTGGTAAGAACCCACCGCAGGGATCTTCCCATTGTACCCGAATTCGTGGGCAAAACCGTGGCCGTGTACAACGGCAAGGAATTCAAGGAGTTCGAGATAAAGCCCGAAATGATAGGCTGTTTCCTCGGAGAATTCGTAGTTAACAGAAAAACGCCGCAGCACTCGGGACCCGGAGTAGGTGCTACCAGGTCTTCGAAGTTCATGCCGCTGAAGTGAGGTGTATGGTATGTTTTCAGGATATACAATGGAATCTGATCCGGACATCTCCGCAAAAGCGGTCGGCAGGGACATGCCGGTTTCCCCCAAATTCGCAAGGGAAGTCGTCGGCATGATCCGCGGCCTGAAAGTGGACGAAGCGGCAATAATACTGGAGGAAGTCATAGAGAAAAAGAGACCCATTCCGCTGAAGAGATACAACAAGCGCGTATCTCACAAAGCGGGTGTGGGTCCCGGAAGATATCCCGTAAAAGCGGCGAAAGCGGTCCTTTCCGTTTTGGAAAGCGCACTGTCCAACGCCGAATACAAGGGATTGGACGTGGAAAACATGGCCATCACGACTATCTCCGTTTCGAGAGGGATGGTAATTCCCGGTCACATGCCCAGAGCTCAGGGAAGAGCCACGGCCTGGAACCAGGAAACCGTCAACATAGAAGTAATATTAGAGGAGGTTGAGTGAAATGGCATCCGAAAGAAAGTTCGTCTCCGAGAACATTCGCAGAGTACTTCTGAAGGAGTACCTCATGAAAGAAGTAAGTCGTGCAGGATTCGGAGGACTGCAGGTGCAGAGGAGGCCCAACGGAACTCACGTTGAGCTTATTACCGAGAGACCCGGATTGGTCATAGGTCCCCGCGGACAGACCATCAAGTCACTCACGAATTCGATAAGGAACGACTTCAACTTTGAGAACCCTCAGATAGAAGTCGTAGAGGTCGAAAACCCCAACCTCAACGCACAGATTATGGCGGAAAAACTGGCATTCTCCCTTGAAAGAGGATGGCACTTCCGCAGAGCGGGCCACTCCACCGTGCGCAGGATTATGGAATCCGGCGCCCGCGGCTGCCACATAATTCTTGCCGGAAAACTTACCGGTCAGAGGCATAGAACCGAAAAATTCAAGGAAGGCCACATCAAGTTCTGCGGAGAACCCAGCGAAGAGTTCATCACCCGCGGTTTCGCGGTTGCGAAACTTAAGATGGGTGTCATCGGCGTAACCGTGGAAATCATGGACCGCGACTCCAAGCTGCCCACCGACATAAGCGTTTTCGGCAAGACCGAAGCATCGGAAAAACTTCCCGATCTCTTCACCGTCAAGACCGAAGAAGTCGTGGAAATCGTTGAAGAAACCGTCGCAGAGGTTCCCGTGGCGGAAGCCAAGGAAACCGAAGCCGTGAAGCCCGAAGAGGCAGCAGGGGAGGAGCAGTAATGGCTTCCCTCAGAGCTTCCGAAATAAGGGATATGTCCGTCGAAGAACGCAACCAGAAACTCAAAGAGCTTCAGGACGAACTTATGCACGAGAGGGGAGTATCCGCCACCGGCGGTGCCCCCACAAGTCCCGGCGCCATACGCGCAATCAGAACCAACATCGCCCGGATTCTTACTATCCAGAAGGAGGAGGAAGATAACTGATGGGCGGAATCTGTCCTGTATGCGGACTTCCCAGCGAACTCTGCATGTGCGAGGAAATCGCACGTGGTCAACAGAGCGTCAGGATATCCGTCGATACCCGCAGATACGGGAAGATGGTCACTGTCATCGACGGCATCGATGAGAATGACATCAACATCGCGGACTTGGCAAAACAGCTGAAGAACAAATGCGCCGCCGGCGGAACCTACAAAGACGGTCGCATAGAACTTCAGGGAGACCACAAACGAAAAGTGAAAGCCACCCTCGAGGAGATGGGGTTCACAACGGAAGTCAGATGAATGAAGAAGGCGGAACTCATGAGAAACGAACTCATTGGATTGGACGTGGAAGTGCTGTCAGCACCATACTCGGGAATTACCGGTAAAGTGGTCGATGAGACCAAAAACACGTTCACCATAGAATCGGCCGGAACTGAGAAAATGGTACCCAAACCAGGCAATGTGTTCAGATTCGGAGTGAGTGGAGGGAATGTGGATCTTGAAGGATCGGACATTCTCTTCAGGCCTGAGGACAGAATCAAAAAAATAAGGTGAAATTATGACAGCCAGAAATATTGGAATTGATGTAAAGCCCCCGGAGGCCGAGTGCACTGACCCTATGTGCCCGTTCCACGGCACGCTTCCGGTCAGGGGGCAGGTGATCGACGGTACCGTTGCATCCGTAAGAATGGACAAAACAGCGGTCGTCGAACGCACGCTTACAAAATATGACAGCAAATACGAAAGATACGAGAAGAGGACCAAACGCTACTCCGCGCACCTCGCGCCCTGCATGGACGTGAAAGCAGGCGACAAAGTGACGATTATGGAGTGCCGTCCTCTTTCCAAAACCGTGTCTTTCGCGGTTATAGCCAAGAGGGAGTGAGCCTGATGAAGGGAATTTCGGGAAAACAGACCAACGGACTCATCACAGGCTCCCGCCTGAATGTTATCGACAACTCCGGCGCCAAGGTGATCGAGATTATCTCGGTGCCCCGTTACCACGGTGTGGCCAGAAGACTTCCGGCCGCCGGTGTGGGTGACATGGTCATGGCATCGGTAAAGAAGGGAACTCCCCAGATGAGAAGACAAATCGTATACGCGGTAATCGTGCGTCAGAAACGCCCCATGAGGCGGGCCGACGGAACCATGATATTCTTCGAGGACAACGCGGCCGTAATAACCACGGAAACCGGAGAAACCAGAGGTACAGACATCAAGGGACCCGTGGCAAGAGAAGCCGCCGAGAGATGGCCCCGTGTATCCGCTACCGCCAACATGATCATATGAGGTGAAAAAGATGGCAAAAAGCAGCAAAGCAAGGGTACAGAGAAAAGAGCAGGCCCACGCGCCGGCACACAAGAAAAGCAAGATGCTGTCCTCCCGCCTCAGTAACGAGCTTCGTGAAAAATACGGAGTTCGCAGCATCAGAGTATGCAAAGGCGATACCGTCGTCGTACTCAGAGGCAACGAAGACATATGCGGATTCGAAGGAAAGGTTTTGGATGTTTTCACCAACACCGGCCGCGTGTCGATCGAAGGAGTAACCGTAGAACAGGCGGACGGGACCGCCACGGCGCGTCCCATTCACGCCTCCAACCTGGTTGTAGTCAAAATCAATGACGAAGACCCCTGGAGGATGGACGCCCTGAACAGCAAGAAGGAGGCTAAACAATGAGCGACCACATGAAAAGATTGGCGGCACCCAGAGCCTGGCCCATCAAAAAGAAGGCCAGTGTATGGATCGTAAAGCCCTCTCCCGGAGCACATTCCGCGGAGAGTTCGATGCCCGCGATCGTCGTCCTCAGGGACATGATCGGGGTTTGTGACACCGCGAGGGAAGCCAAGAGAATCGTAGGCAACCGTGAGGTGCTGGTCGGCGGAGTGCCGATCAAAGACCCCCGCATGCCCATCGGGCTGATGGACGTTGTTTCCATACCCAAGATGGACGTTGCTTACCGCATTCTCCTGACCGATAAGGGTAAACTCACCGCCCATAAAATCGACAAAGACCAGTCTGAATGGACTCTTTGCAGAGTCGAAGGCAAATCTTTGGTCAAAGGCGGCAAGTTCCAGATACACCTCAGCGGCGGCAGGAACATCCTGTCGGAGAAGGACGACTACAAGACCGGCGACACGGTCAAATTCAACTTTGCCGAAAATAAGATAGTGGACCACTATACTCTCGGCGAAGGTTCCGTCGCGTTGATTATCGAAGGTAACCACGCAGGAAAAACCGAAGTCGTGTCCGAATACACCATAACCAAAGGCAACGGAGCCAACGTGGTGAAGTTCCAGAACGGCGGAGAAACCGTTGAAAAGAACGTGTTCGTTATCGGCGGCAAGACTGCGGCCATAACCATACCGGAGGCATCCGAATGAACGGCATGAGAAATCTGAAGGTTGATAAAATCGTCATCAATGTCGGTGTCGGCGAAGCCGGCGAGAGACTCGTAAAGGCCGTAAAAGTCGTTGAAATGGTCACCGGACAGAAACCGATTCAGACCGTATCAAAAACAATCAACAGGGATTTGGGAATACGTATCGGAATGCCCCTCGGATGCAAAGTCACCCTCAGAGGCGAGAAAGCCGATGATTTCCTGAGAAAGGCCCTTACCATAAGGGAAGGCCGCATCATGGAATATTCTTTCGACAAGGAAGGAAACATGTCTTTCGGAATTCCGGATTATACGGATTTTGAAGGAATGAAGTACGATCCCGAAATCGGAATTTTCGGAATGGACGTCAATGTGGTTCTCAGAAGATTCGGAAGCAGAATCGAAAAGAGGAGACTTCTCACAAAGAAGATCCCCAGCAGACAGCGCGTGAACCGCGATGAAGCCATCGCTTTCATGACTGATACATACGGAATCAAGGTGGTAGAATGAAACCCGAGAAGCAATATGGAAGATCCGTCGGATGTACACGCTGCGGACGCAAGAGAGGAATAATCAGAAGATACGGAATACGTCTCTGCAGACAATGTTTCAGAGACCTCGCGCCCGAACTCGGGTTTAAAAAATATTCGTGAGGTGATGATGAAATGCAAAGCGATCCACTTAATGACGCCATGTGCGTAATGAAAAATGCAGCTTTAAGCGGAAAGAAGGAGTGTACTATCTCACTGTCCTCGAAACTTATCGGCCGGGTGCTGAAAGTTATGCAGGATCACGGGTACATAAACCAATTCGAGTACGTTGAAAACGGAAAAGCCGGAGAGTTCAAAGTAATGCTCAAAGGCGCAATAAACAACTGTGGTGTGATAAAGCCCAGGTACGCGGTCAAACTGAACGACATCGAAAAGTTCGAAGCGAGGTATCTCCCCGCCCAGGACTTCGGTCTGCTCATAATGACCACAACCTCCGGTGTAATCACCCAGGACCGGGCCAAGGAGCTCGGAATCGGCGGGAAACTGCTGGCATATGTATATTGAGGAATAAAAATGGTATTAGCAGGGATAATCGAAAGCACCATCGCCATCCCCGAGGGCGTAACCGTCATCCAGAATGACGACGTCCTTACGGTCAAAGGGCCCAAGGGGGAACTGAGCAGAAACTTCGCACACCCTCGCGTGAAGATAACCGTCAAAAACGAAGAAGTTCATGTAAGTTGTGAATACCCCCGAATGAAGGAGAAAGCAATGAACGGAACCTTTGCCGCCCATGTGAGAAACATGTTCAGAGGCGTGACGGAGGGTTATACATACGGTCTCAAGACAGTATACTCGCACTTCCCGATGAAGGTCACCGTAAAAGGCGATAAGGTCGAAGTGAGCAACTACCTCGGAGGCCATGCGATAAGGTACGCGGACATCGTTGGCGGATGCAAAGTCAAAGTCAACGGCGCGGACATAACCGTCGAAGGCATCGATGTCGAGGCCTGCGGTCAGACCGCGGCCAACATCGAGAAGGCAACCAGGAGACTCGGTTTCGACGAGAGAACATTCCAGGACGGTATTTATATCGTTCAAAAATCACACAGGGTGAGATAAGATGACCGTGAAGAAATTCAATGACCTTCCCGGTTTCAAAGAGAGCAACGTCGCGGAATTGAAGGAAATGGGAATCACAACCGTTGCCGATCTCGCGGAAGCACTCAATGACGAAGGTAAAATCAAAGAAATAATCAAGAACGTTTCGGGAGTCGGACCCAAAACAGTCGAAAAATGGAAGACTGCGGTCGGAGCCCCCGAGGATTCGGAAAGCGAGATCGCCGAAACCGTGGAACCCGTAGTTACCACCGAAATCGGCACTGCGGGTTATACGGTGAAAATCAAACCCGAACTCGATGACGAAACCACCGAAGATCTTGCAAAGAGAGCAATAATCAGCGGACGCAGACCGGCTTTCAAGAGACAGGATTGGTTCAGATACCAAAAACTCGGAGACAGCTGGAGGAGACCCAAGGGAATCCATTCAAGTCTGAGAAGAGGACTCAAGAGACGTCCTCCCGAAGTCCACATCGGATACCGCGGACCCGCATCCGTGAGAGAGTTGCATCCCTCCGGATTCAGGGAAGTCCTGGTTCACAATGAGAACGGTCTCGAGAACATCGATCCGAAAGTCGAAGCGATACGCATCGGCGGTACCGTCGGAACGAAGAAGAGAATCGCCATCGAAGACAGAGCCGACGAACTCGGTATCAGAGTCCTCAACAGGATGGTGGAATGATGACCGATCTCATCAATCAGAGAAGAATGGCCGCAGAAATTCTCAACTGCGGGGAAAACAGAGTCTGGATGGATCCCGACAGAATGGATGAAATCGCAGAATGCATCACCCGCTCCGATATCCGTATCGCCGTAAACTCAGGTTTAATCAAGGCGAAACCCAAGAAGGGAACTTCAAGAGGCAGAACAAGGCACATTGCCGCTCAGAAAGCCTCGGGCAAGAGGAAAGGACCCGGCAGCAGGTTCGGAACCGCAAATGCGCGGGTTCCCCGCAAGACCCGCTGGATAGCGACCATAAGGCCTGTCCGTGACGAACTCAAAACTCTCAGGGACAGCGGAGAAATCACACCGGCGACTTACAGACTGTATTACAGGAGGGCCAAGGGAGGCCAGTACAAATCCCGCAGGAACCTCAGGCAACACATGATAATCGCCGGACATTTGAAGGAGGAGGAGAACTGATGGCAACAGGACCCAGATACAAAGTACCCTTCCGCAGAAGAAGGGAAGGGCGCACGAACTATTACATCCGCCGCAGGCTCCTCGCGAGTCATGAGGTCAGAGCCGTGCTCAGACGTTCCAACAAGAACGTAAACATACAGTTTGTCGAATTCGGCATGGAAGGCGACAAAATACTGGCAACCGCCGGTACCCGCGATCTTAAGGATATGGGATGGGAATATTCCTGCTCCTCAATCCCCGCGGCTTATCTTGCAGGATATCTTGCCGGCAAGAGAGCCCTGGCCGCCGGTATCGAGTATGCGGTGCTTGACATAGGCATGCAGGTCCCCAAAAAGGGAGGCGTGCTGTTTGCGGCGCTTGCAGGTATGTGCGACGCCGGCCTCGAAGTCCCTCACGGAGAAGGCGTAAGGCCGTCCGACGAGAGACTGATGGGCAATCACATAGACGAGAAAATGGAGGCCGCGGTAAGCAGCCTCAAAGAGAAAATGGAGGCTGAATAATTATGGCTGACTGGATCCCGAAAACAAGATTGGGACAAATGGTCCTTAACGGCGAGATCACCACCATGAGCGCCGCCCTCGATACGAGGCTGCCGCTCCGCGAGCCCGAAATTGTGGACATTCTGCTCCCCGACATCAAAGACGAAGTCATCGATCTGAACATGGTTCAGAGAATGACCGACTCCGGAAGAAGGGTCAGATTTGCCGCCACATGCATAGTGGGCAACGGTGACGGATTCGTCGGAATCGGAAGAGCCAAGGGCAAGGAGGTCGGACCCTCCATCAGAAAGGCTATCGACAATGCAAAACTGAACATCATCGAAATCAAAAGAGGATGCGGTTCCTGGGAATGCGGTTGCGGCACTCCGCACACGCTGCCCTTCAACATAACCGGATCCACCGGTTCGGTGCAGGTGTTCATCAAACCCGCTCCCAGAGGTATCGGCCTCGCGGTGGGCGACGTTGCCAAGAGCCTTCTTGTGATGGCCGGCATCAACGATGCATGGGGTTTCGCAAAGGGTAAAACCAAGACCAAGGTAAATTATGCCATGGCCACCTACGAAGCTCTCAGAATGACCGCTTCCATGAGAGTCACCGAAAAACAGGTTAAGGAACTCAACATAGTTTCCGGACCCGTTTCGCTGTCCAATCCCGACTCGGTCCCGATGGAGGATGAGTGAAATGGCTTACGCCGTAATACGCGTTCGCGGACAGGCCGATGTCAACTGTGACACCAGGCACACCATGGAACTCCTCGGCCTCAACAAAGTCAACCACTGCGTAATCGTTCCCGAAACGGATTCCGCCAAAGGAATGATGAAAGTCATCAAGGATTACTGCACCTGGGGCGAAGTGGACGCAGAGACTCTGGCGGAGATGATCCGTCAGCGCGGCAGAATTGCCGGGGGAGAGGCTCTTTCCGAAGAGTTTCTCAGGGACAACACCGAATTCGCCGATGCCGACGAAATGGCAAAGGCGATAATTGAGAACGATTACAGAATGAGGGATGTTGAGGGCGCCAAGCCCGTATTCCGTCTTCACCCGCCGATAAAAGGATACGAGGGAATCAAACGCCCCTATGTTTCCGGCGGTGCTCTGGGCTACAGAGGGGCGGACATCAACATTCTCATCAAAAGGATGCTGTGAGGGAGAAAAATGCCAAGCAGAACCAAGAAAATGAGAGGGTCCAGAACCCACGGACGCGGTAACAAAGCCGGCCGCGGGGCAGGACTCATAGGCGGCCGCGGTATGGCGGGCCTCGGAAAAACGGGAAAAATGAGAATGATCAGATTCTTCCCGAACTACTACGGCAGATACGGCTTCAAAAGGCCGCAAAGCCAGGTCAAGGCCAACATAACCATAAACGTGTCCGAACTCCGGGAGAACCTGGAAGAATTCGTCACCAGGGGCCTTGCCGTGAAAGAGGGCAACGGATACTCCGTTGACCTTACCAAGGCGGGCTTCGACAAACTTCTGGGCGGAGGCGACATCGATGTACCCGTAAAGGTCACGGTGGCGTACGCTTCGGACAAAGCACGCGGAAAAATCGAGGCTTCGGGCGGCAGTATTGCCGAGTAAGACAAAGAGTGATTGCCGATGGAAGAGAAACCCAGTCTGCTCTACAAGTTAAGACCGATATCAGACAGGTTACCCTCGGTTAAGCGCCCGGAAGGGCATGTACACTTCAGGACGAAGATGATGTGGGTCATCGTCGTCCTGGTGCTGTACTTCGTAATGACAAATGTGTACATCTACGGCTTGGACCAGGGAAGCACCATGGATATGTTCGCCCAGTACAGGACGATCATGGCCGGTGCGTCAGGCACTATACTGCAAATGGGTATAGGGCCGATAGTCACTGCTTCCATCATAATGCAGCTCTTTGTCGGAGCCAAGATAATCAAACTCGATTTGTCCAAACAGGATGACAAAGCCTGCTATCAGTCCACGCTGAAGCTGCTTGTCATCGTTATGGTCCTTATAACGGCCGTGCCCCAGGTATTCGGATACCTGGTTCCCTCGTCGGGACTGATAAATATGGTGGGCAACGGAGGAGCCAAGCTGATAATCATAATCCAGCTTTGCGCCGGATCCTACATAGTTTTCCTGATGGACGAACTGATATCCAAATGGGGAATAGGCAGCGGAATATCGCTGTTTATCGCGGCCGGAGTGTCCGAAGCGATATTCACCGGAACACTGAACTGGAATCCCATAGACAGCGGAGCGGCCGTCAGTTTCGGCAATCCGCCGGCAGGCACCATACCCCGTGCCATATACATGCTCACCAACACCAACTCTGCGGATATGGCAAACTGGAGTTACGAGTGGATGTTCCTGGGAGAACCGAATTCGGTAGTGGCGCTTCTGTGTACTTTACTGATATTCTTTTTGGTGGCGTATCTGGAATCCACAAGAATAGAATTGCCGCTGTCCCACGGCAGCGCAAGAGGAGCCAGAGGACGTTATCCGATTAAACTGCTGTACGCCAGCAACATACCCGTTATCCTGATGTCCGCCGTTTTGGCAAACGTCAGCATGATTGCATTGCTGCTGTACACCAATGATGCGCTCAGCGGAATTCCGTTCCTCGGCGGTAACGGTTCGATAGGTTACTTCGAGCCCGGATCCACCACTGCGGCCGGAGGTCTCGCCTGGTATCTGTCGGCTCCGACGGGTCTGACGTCATGGTTAATGCCGATATTGGATCCGATTACGTACGGCAACGGACACGGAACGGTGCAGAATGTGGCGAGGGTGGCGATTTACTTCACGGTAATGGTCATCGGATCGGTATTCTTCGCAAAGTTCTGGGTGGAAACAACCAATTTGGGTTCGGAAGCCGTTGCGGGACAGATACAGCGGAGCGGTATGCAGATACCCGGATTCCGTAAAGATCCCAGAGTTCTTAAGCGGGTGCTGGATCGATATATTCCGGCCATAACCATCCTGTCGGGTGCTTTGGTCGGTGCGTTGGCGTCGTTCGCCGATATGTTGGGTACAACCGGTAATGCCGGAGGTACGGGTGTTTTGCTTACCGTAGGTATCATAATCAAATTCTATGAGTCCATGGGACGCGAACAGATGATGGAAATGAACCCGATGATGAGAGGGTTCTTCGGGAGTGAATGAAAATGGCTAACCCAGGAAGTCCGGGAAGACCGATGAATATGCAGCCCGAGGACATGCCGCAGATGCCGAAAGGCACGATGATCGGCATGCTCCTCTCGCTGGGTTTCATGCTCATCGTGATGATGTACAGAGAAACCATCGGTAGATACCTCAATTTCGTATTCAAGTACATCGGATTCGACGGTATGTATCCAGTTCTGACTCTGATAGTGGCGGGTCTGATAATGACGACCATGAGCAGCGTCATCAGAACGTTGATGTCCAACCCCATTAAAATGGCAAAGAGCCAGCACATTCAGAAGGAATTCAACCGCGAGATGAGAGAAGCCCGATTGGAAAACAATCTGTACAAAATCAAGAAGCTCACCGAGCAACAGCCCCTGATGATGTCCAAAACCATGGAATCCAGCCAGGACCAGATGAAAATCATGCCGATTACCATGATAATCGTTATACCGATTTACGCATGGGTTTTCTATTTCATATCCCACGACGTTGTGGACAGGTTCATCAACGTGCCCTGGGCGGCCGGAGTGGATCTTACGGCGACAATGGTACTTCCGTCCTGGATTCTCATATACACTCTGATCAGTATACCCATAGGGCAGCTCATAAGCAAAATTGTCAGGTATTTCCTCCTCAAGAGAAATCTTGCAGAACTTGAGAAAGAGTGCCAGGCAGTGGCAGAATGAGAATAACCATAAGCGGTCCGCCCGGTTCGGGTAAATCCACCACCTGCCGCAAACTGTCCGAAATACTCGGATACCCTCAGGTAATCTTCGGACAGATATTCAGGAAGATGGCGGCGGACAGAGGCATTTCGGTGGCCGAACTCGGTGCTTTGGCGGAAACGGATCCGTCCATAGACCGGGAAATAGATACGAAGATACTGAAGGTTGCCAAAGACAACGAAGACATTGTTTTGGAATCGAGACTGTCCGCTTATCTGACAAAAATAGAAAACATAGACGCGTTCAGAATATACATTCACGCAAGTCCCGACGTAAGGATGAAACGCATCTGCGGCCGCGAAGATAGATTATACGAACAGGCCTGTAGCGAAACCTGCGAAAGAGAAGGTTCGGAAGCCAAACGGTATATGCAGTACTACGGTATAGACGTCGAAGACCTGGGTGTTTACGATTTGATAATCAATACGGATAATTTAACACCCGATGAGGTCATTGACCTGATAATCGGAGCTTTAAATGACAGAAATGCTAGTGAAAGATCCTGATACCATACAGGACAAATGGGGGAAAAGACCCTCCGACCGTTCATTGGGAGAACTGTTACAGGCCGGTGTCATAGCCGTAGACAAACCTCAGGGTCCGACTTCCCATCAGGTTACGTTATGGGCCAGAAATGCGATTCAGGCCGAGCGGGTGGGACACGGGGGTACGTTGGATCCCTACGTAAGCGGCGTTCTGCCGATAACCGTGGGAAAAGCTGTCAGACTTACGGATATAGTATTGTCGTCCGACAAGGAATATGTCTGTTCGATGAAACTTCACGCAGACTGTCCCGAAGAAAAAATAAGAGAAGTCATGGGACGTTTCGTCGGTAAAGTTTTTCAGACCCCTCCGGTCCGTTCGGCCGTCAAGAGACAGTTAAGGATACGGACGATACAGGAATTGGAAATTTTTGAAATTTCGGGAAGAGACATACTGTTCAGGGTATCCTGCGACGCGGGGACATACATACGGACTCTCTGCGTGGACATAGGGGAGGCTTTGGGTACCGGCGCAAGCATGACCGAACTGAGGAGAACACGTTCGGGCAAAATGACCGAAAAAGATGCAATCACCCTTCACGACCTCAAAGACGCTTATGTGTTCTGGCAGGAAAAAGGAAGGGAGAAATGGTTGCGCAGCGTAATAAGGCCGATGGAAGATTTGGTCGACCCGCTTCCGAAATTCATTGTAAAACCCACGGCCGTGGATGCAATCTGCCACGGTGCGGATTTGATGGTTTCCGGCGTGCATATGTTGGAAGACGGAATAAGAAAAAACGCTCTTGTGGCTATGATGACGGCCAGAGGGGAGCTTGTCGCGTTGGGCAAAGCATCGATGTCTTCTTCAAAAATAATGACCGCCGACAAAGGAGTAGCCGTGCGTACCGAAAGAGTTCTGATGGATCCGGGGCATTATCCGAGGATGTGGAAATTTTCCACGGATTTGGATACGGATTCGGATTCCGAATGAGTCGTTATTCCGCGGAACCCAATACTAATAAATACATAATTCATACCGCGTTCAGGAAGGTATTGAAATGGGACTGCTGAACAAGAAACAAATCGTTTTCGAAGAGGAAGGTATACTTGTCGGAGAATTCGATTCCACAGAACCCAGCCTCTACCGTAATGTGGTGCATCTCCACATTAGCGTGAAACCCAAAAGACTTCTGTATCTGCATGCAAAATCCGATTCCCCCGTGGATGTGGCGGTGTTCAACCAAACAGGAAATCCGGTCAGGCATCTTGACGGTGTAACGGATGACACCCTCGGACCCATATCCACCGAAACATGGACGGAAATGTCCTTTGTGCTGGGAGTTTACAGAGGGGACAAAGCCACCGTGGACGTAAAGGCCTGGACGGAAAGGAAATGAAGCCTAAAATCGAGAGGGGAAAAAGAGGGTCGTTCTGGTCCACCAAACTGTCTCCCGACATCAGTCTGGTCAGAAAATTTGACAGAAATATCATACTTATAACGATACTGGCACTCATTCCCTGCGGTATAGCCGCATACTACATGGCAGGCACCGGCGATTACACGGTATATGATATAGTGCCGGTTCTGACTCTGCCTCTCTTTTTGGACGGCATTATAATTTACATACAGGAAAGACGTTGGAAACTATCCATGGTTGTGGCGGCGGTAATCGCAATATTCGCCACGTTGCATTATCTGGATTATATTACTCTGACAACAACAATGATGTTTTTCATACTTTTCATATTGATCGGAGCGACCGGAGTCATTGCCATTGCCGAAGCCATACAGAGAATGACGTTTTACAAAGTAGTCCACTCGATCGAATATATGAACGTCAAAAAGAAATTGAGTATTTTTGACAGAATCGTATCATTTATCTTCAACATTCCCGAAGACCTCGATACAAGAAACATAACCATGAATTACAATCTGCAAAGAACCTCAATCCCATGGAAAGAGATGATGCAAACGATAACCGTCGCTTTGATGCTGGGTATGACGATATGGATATACATATCCATGAATCCCGCATTTATGGTTTCCGATGATTACGAATTGACGTCGGTGTCCATATTCATGTTTTCTTTGGTTCTTATGATTCCGTTGTTGGTTTTGCCGTTCACCATATTCAAATCTCTGGAAGTACGGATTGAAACCAATTACCGTTCGTTCCACATTCACAGCGGAGCCATGGAAACAATGAAGAGGATGGCTTTGCCGATAGGCGCAACATTCCTTTACGTATTTCTTGCAATAAACAAATCGGATCCTATTCAGGTTTTGACTTATATCGGCGCATCCGCCTTTGCGATAATCTTTGTCGTCGGTTACACCTGTATATTATACTATACCACAAACGAAAGAACCCTGGCCCGCGACATAGCCGCCAAATGGAAGGTATTCCGTCCTGTTCCCATATTTGTGAGCCTTGACGATGCCAACCGCGTCAGAAACAACGACAGGCTTCCCGGCACGCCGACGAGGAATCTGACCGACTTCGGGGAATTGGAATTCCCCTGAAGGCAGTTTACTGAAAGTTCGGATTAAGTTTTCCGGGTTTTGACAAGGAATCAAAAATAGGCATGAACACCTGTCCGGAACTGAATCCTTCTGTTTTGTTCAAACCGATCAATTCCGGTTCCTTATTGTTGGTGAGAATAATCTTGTATCTCTGTTCTATGTCTTCGGCCGTTATAAAAGGAGCTTCGTAGGCCTGTGCGATAGCCAGAGCGGTTTCCGCAAGGCTCTGTATCTCTTCCGGAGTCATTTCGTCGGGTACGTAAATCATAAATGAACATTCTTCGGTTTCGGGATTAATCATAAATTTGATTTCTGATTTTTTCAGGCAATTTCTGAATATGTCCGAATCATCCCCTTCGCCCGCAAGTTCTCCCATTCTGTCGGCAAAGACATAGGGTATGTCAAGGTATATCGCTTCCTTTCCAAGGATTTTCCACATAGAAATGCGATTTGCAACGATGTAAATAAGGGATTCGTTTGTCAGAGGGAGTAATGCCGATGATATATCGAGGACAATCAAAATCTGCGGCATCCGGATACGGAACAAACCCGTTGACGGACAAACGGAATAAAATAAAGACGCACAGCCCCGGAAAAGCCGATCAGATCCTCTTATTTCCGCTGTATGGTACTGTCAAAATCAGAAAGATTAAAACCGTTGTTGTACGTGAACCGTCCAAATGGCAGAGGAATTCACAGTAACTCCGTGGGAGGTAACGGGAAAAATAGATTATGAACTTCTTCAGAAGAAGTTTGGCACCGTATCGATAGATGAAAAACTATTGAAACGCCTTGAAAAATACGGTGAAATACACCCTATGTTAAGACGGGGCATATTCTACTCCCACCGCGATCTGAATCAATTGCTGGATAAGTTCGATAAAGGCGAAAAATTCGTTCTCTATACCGGAAGGGGCCCGTCGGGAAACACACATCTGGGACATATGATGCCCTGGATGTTCTGCAAATGGATTCAGGATATTTTCGATGTGCCCATGCTGTTTCAGATGACTGATGACGAAAAGTTTCTGTTTCAGGACTTAACGTTGGAAGAAACCCGAAAAATGGCTTACGAAAACGCATTGGATTTCGTTGCACTGGGTTTCAATCCCGAGAAGACAAAAATAATCCTTGACACGGAGAATATCAAGACCCTCTACCCCATTGCATTGAAAGTATCAAAAAAGATTACATTCTCAACCGCAAGAGCCGTGTTCGGATTCGATAACTCAACGAACATAGGATCGATATTCTACACATCGATACAGGCGGCCCCGGCGTTTTTGCCCACGGAAGAAGCCGGGAAGGAAGTCCCCTGTCTGATTCCCTGCGGAATAGACCAGGATCCGCATTTCAGAGCCGCAAGAGACGTGGCTCCGGGTCTGGGTTATCCGAAGCCCGCGATGATGTACTGCAAAATGTTTCCGGGCCTCGGAGGAGGGGACAAGATGTCATCCTCGGATCAAAATGCCACAATATACGCCACTGACGGGCCAAAAGCCGTCAAAAAGAAAATCGGCCGTGCGTTTACCGGCGGCAGAGTAAGCGTCGAAGAACAGAGAGAGAAAGGCGGAAATCCGGAAATCTGTGCTGTTTTCATGTATTTCTTCTATATGTTCGAAGAAGACGACGCCAAGCTGAACGAACGTGCGGAGAGATGTAAAGCCGGCGGAATACTGTGCGGAGAGTGTAAAAACGAGCTCACATCAAGAATAAACGTATTTCTGGAAGATCATCAGGCACGTCGCGAAAAAGCCCGCGGGATTGTAGGCAATATGACTTATGACGGATTTGAATGGAACAAGGGCGGCGAGTGAGAGATGAAAAATATTATCGAAGAACTCAGTTACAACGAAGTCAAACTACTGCTGGCACTGGATGCCGCAGGCGGTAAAGCTTCGCCATCCACTCTTATTGAAAAGCATAATTTCTCTGTGGAGGTGGAAGTCATGGGAGCCGCATCCTGGTTGGAATCCAAGGGATTGGCTAAAATTTCCGAAGAAACCATATTGTCGTATGCAACCGGAGAAGATCCCGCAATCAAAAACGGGCTTCCGGAAAGAAAAGCCGTTGAAGCGATAAACGCCGCGGGCGGCCGCATGGAAATGTCGGAATTTGCCGATGCGTTACCGGGCGGGGAAGATAAGATAGCCATCGGCTGGCTGAAGAGAAAAGGTCTTGCCGATATCACCAAAAACGGAAATTCCAGTATTTTGTCCCTGACGGACAAAGGAAAAGAAGCACTAAAGTCAAAACTTCCCGTAGAAATCTTTTTGGAGGAACTTGCCAAAGGACCGGTTCCTGACACGGATGCCGATAAAGTTCTGGTCAAAGAGCTGAAGGGCAGAGGAGATATGATAAGAGACGCCTCCGAAGTACTTCGCGAAATTTCAATCACGGAAAAAGGTTCGGAAGTTGTGAAATCCGGTTTGGAACTCAGGGAAGAAACGACGGACATAACCGATCAATTGATACAGAGCGGAAAATGGAAAGAGACAAAATTCCGCCGGTACGACGTCAAAACTTTCGCTCCGGCAGTTTATCCTGCCAAAAGATCGCCCATCACCAGATTGACCGATCAGGTCAGACAGATGTTTCTGGATATGGGTTTTACCGAGATGACGTCGGAATATATCCAGCCCTCGTTCTGGAATATGGATGTATTGTTTACCCCTCAGGACCATCCTGCCAGGGACCTTCAGGATACGTTCTATCTTGAACGCCCCTCATCGATACACGAAGACGACGACGAACTTGTGGAAAAGGTAAAGCGTCTGCACGAGGACGGAGGGGATACGGGATCCTGCGGATGGGGCGGAGAATGGTCCAGGGAATTTTCCGAATCTGCCATACTCAGGACCCACAGCACAGTCAGCAGCATACGTTATATTGCCAAGAATCCGAAGGCACCCTGTAAAGCATTCTCAATATCCAGAATATTCAGAAAAGAATCCATCGATTCAACCCATCTTCCCGAGTTCACGCAGATAGAAGGAATAGTCATAGATGAAAATGCCAACTTCAACACTTTGATTTCCATAATACGGGAGTTCTATGCAAGAATGGGATTCGATCAGGTGCGCATAAGACCGGCATACTTCCCGTACACCGAACCGTCTTTGGAATTGGAGGTATTCTTCAACGGAAAATGGATGGAATTGGGCGGAGCCGGAATATTCAGGCCCGAGGTCGTTGCACCCTTCGGTGTGGAACATCCCGTACTCGCGTGGGGATTCGGATTCGAGAGGCTGGCTATGCTGAAATGGAACATTAAGGATATCCGAGAATTATACATCTCAGACATAGACAACCTCAGAGAAAGCAGAATTTTCTGATCAGTCAAACACAGGTTCGATTCTCCCGGACCGCACAACCTTGACGATATCGGATATTCTGTTTTTTCTTTCTTTATTCCGTGCCGAATGGAGGGCTTTGCTCAGCAAACTGATACAGGTATCCCTGTCTTCCCGGTTGTACGCTATGCCTGCGCGGAGCATCAATATTTCATCCAAACGCGAAATATCCCCGGATTGTGAAAAATCCTTCATTGTACCGGCGAGGGCTTTTTCCGCGTCATCATACCTTTCCAAAGCAAAAAGAGAACGTCCCGTCAGCATTGCGGCTCTTGCGCTTTTTGTCTCCGAATATATTTTATTTGCATCCGATAAGGCATCTTCGAAGTTTCCTTCGACATATTTTATTTCAGCCTCCAATATTTTCCCTTCGTCCGAACCCAACTCGGTCAGCCTTTTGGCACATACTCTTGCATAATCGGAATCCCCGCAGGACACGGCTATTTTTCCGCGCAGACTCCATGCAGCAAATGGATTTCTGTCCGGTTCATCCATATTTTGTATTATCTCCAGCAAATCTTCGTTGCAGTTGGCGATGAAACTTTCCGACGCACGTATCAGAAGACGATTCGCTTCAAGAGATCTTCCTGCTTTCACAAGATGATACAGCCTCTCCTGACGGTCGGCAACATTGTCGACCCACCAATCCGCGGCACTGCTGTTCCATTTCCGGACAAGTTCCGGACTGACGGCACCGAGATATCTCTTCTTGACGTCTTCCGACATATTTACCAAACCTTCGTGAGTGGATGGGATGACACCCGGGTTTGTCGGGGGCAGTGTGTCCCGGTAAACCGGAACTCTGATGACACAGGCAAGACCCAAAGCATCACGGTCGGATTCGCTTAATTTTTCCCACATGAGTTCGGGATCGCAACGTCTCATGTCCAAGACTGTTTCAACGGATATTCCCGCATTTTCAAGCTCCTTCTCAATAGATTCCGCCTCTAATTTTCCTCCAGGCTCCAGATAGTAAACTTTACGCCTTACATTCGAACCGGTTACACGGACTTGCTTTTCCTTGATCTTTCCATTCTGTCTTAACTTTTTAAGTTCCGAAGAGGAATGAGCCCTCGATATGCCGAGAGCGGATCCAATTCCGTCTTGGGTCAGGTCAAAAGGAAGGTTGTAAATTTCCTTTTCATCAATCATGCTGAATCGGTTCAGATGCAGCAGAATCCTCTCGCGTATGGTAGGCCTTTTCATGTTTAACAGCTCTTAATATCAATGTTTATTTATAAAATTAACGACTAATAGTAGTATTCGAAGATAATGTATATCTCAATACATTGGCGGATACGATGAGAAGATTATTGGTTTGCAGCAAACAGGACCTGCCGTCCGTGAACATGAAAAATTGTTTGCTGAATCTTATGGATTGGGAAGAAATCGGCTCTTGTGAAGACGGCGTTATGCTGAAGTCCGACAACACATATATGCTGTCCTCGGACAAATGGCATGTCGATTTTGACAACGTAGTGGAAGCATCCTGCGAAATCGGCATCGATCCCGAACTTGTAATTTTTATGTCACGGCACTCTTCGAAAAGCGGACGGCCCACATTGACGGTGCATCCTTTGGGAAATTATCACGGAAACGATTTGGGCGGACTTCCGGAAAAACTTGTTAAAGCCGCGCCCCATCATATGTCCGAGGCTCTTCGCAGTATCTCGTCAATCAACTATATGGAGGATATGGAAGTTGCTTTCGAAGTAACCCATCACGGCCCCTGGTTGGACAGACCCACGTTCTTCATAGAAATCGGAAGCGATGAAACTCATTGGGGAAACAAAGATGCCGCCGAGATATTGGCGCGTGTAATCGCGGAAAACAAAAAAAGCGATTATCCTTCCGTAGTGGGAATCGGCGGAGGGCATTATGCTCCGAGATTCACCGAAGCGGCGTTGTCCAGAAAAGTGGATTTCGGCCATATGATTCCGAATTATCAATTGGAATCTTCCGATGACGAAGACATAGCCAGAATGATGCGGGATGCCTGTGAAGCAACCGATACCAAAATTATATTCCTTCACCGCAAATCCATGAAAGGGAAGGACGCGTCAAGGATACGTGATATATCCGAATCCGAAGGATTCGAAGTAACGAGCTCTTCGGACTTTGATTTAATAACCGATGACTGATTGCGGAAGCGACACAGCTCTCGGAGAACGATGTTTAAAGTCTCTTTCGAGACAATCCGGGTTCTGCGCAAGCGGAGGGATTAGGAGTTTGAATCAATGGGAATCCACGAAAGTACCCTTGATATTCTGTCCCAGTATCGCCGAACGCAAGTCTTCCCAATCCCTTCCGTGAACGGTCAGAATATCGATTTTATTCTTTTTTGCTATCCTAACGCCCAGAGGATCGAACACTCCCGATTTTGAAGCCCCGTGTTCGGTGCCGACAAGTTTTTCCAAATCCTGTATTGTAATTCGGGAGTATCTTTCGGCATTGCCGTTGGATTTCGGATCATCGGAATAAACAGCATCCACGGACGTGGCGTTTATGATACGGTCCGCACCGATTCCTTCCGCAAGCATTGCGGCAACCCCGTCGGTCGTATGACCCGGTACCGTTCCGCCCATCACAACGATGTTACCCTTTTCAAACAGATTTACAGCTTCTTCGACGGTTTCCGGAATGTTCGGAAAATTGTTGTTTCCCAGAGCCATATCCAACAAACCCGCGTTCATCCTTGTCGCGGCGATGCCGAAAAGATCCTGTTCGTACACATCTCCGCCGAGTTCGCGGCAGACCGAAGCGTAATATCGGGCGGTTTTACCGCCTCCGCAAACAACGGAAATTTTGACCTTGGAAGACACTTCTATCAGAAGATCGGCTAATTTTTTGATATATTCATGATCTTCGATCCCCGGTATAAGTATGGAACCGCCTATAGAAACCACTACTTTTTCTGTCATGATGACCAATACTTATATTACATAAGCAGACTTGACTTAAAAATATTAGGTGCGGTAATGAGTGATTCCAGTACTTTGGACAAGGCAAGATACGATTTCAAGAAGGCGATGCAAAAAATCATGGAGTATCGGGGCCGCGGCACTGAACTGATATCGGTGTACGTTCCGGAGAACAAACAGATTTCCGACGTTATGGCATACCTCAGAGAGGAACAATCCCAGGCGTCAAACATTAAGTCAAAAACAACAATGAAAAACGTTACCGGCGCGATAGATTCCATATCCGCGCGACTGCGAACGTATAAATCGCCGCCACCGAACGGTTTGGTGATATTCTGCGGTGAAGTTCCCAGGGCGGGCGATCAGACCAAAATGGTACAGTACACGGTGATTCCGCCGGAGCCCATCCCTTCCTTCATATACAGATGCGATTCCTCGTTCTTCACGGAACCTTTGGAATCAATGTTGGAAGACCGAACTTCATACGGTCTTATAACCATTGACAGACGGGAAGCGACCATAGGCATAGTCTCGGGTTCAAAAACCACTGTGTTGAAGCATTTTGACTCTCTGGTTCCCAGTAAACACCACCAGGGAGGACAGTCCTCGGTGCGATTCGAAAGACTTATAGAAATAGCGGCTCACGAGTTCTACAAAAAAGTCGCCAACTACTGCACGGAAGCTTTCCTTGACAAACCCGAACTGAAGGGACTAATCATAGGAGGGCCGGGGGCCACGAAAGAATTCTTCGTAAAAGAAGAATATCTCCATCACGAACTCAGGAAGATAATAGTGTCTCCCCTGTTCGATACCGGCAACACCGACGAATCCGGAATCAGGGAATTGGTGGAAAAGGCGAAGGACGTCATGGAAGGCATAAAGCTTACCGAAGAGAAGAAGCATGTTCAGAGACTTCTCGAAGAAATAAGAAAGTTTGACGGAGGATTGTCCGCATACGGTTATGAAGACGTCCGGCACGCCGCGGAATTGGGTGCCGTAGAGGTGCTTCTGGTGTCCGAAAAGTTGGATAAACGTCATATAACCGTGGAGTGCCCGGCAGGACACATCAACAATATGATTGTTGATGATGCCGAAGAAAAACAGGTATGCCCCGAATGCGGTCAGACCGCCGAGGTTACCGAGGACAAGGATTTGGTCGACGAACTCTTCGAATTAACGGATAAGTTCGCATCCGATTTACAGATAATTTCCGACGAATCCGAAGAAGGCGATATCTTAATCAGGGCCTTCGGAGGTATAGCCGCTATTCTCAGATACAGATTATCGT
>DAHY01000044.1:0-1952 GCA_002498605.1 Methanomassiliicoccaceae archaeon UBA404
CTGAGCATCGAGAGAGAACCCTTCCCGGGCCTGATCTTCAGTCGATACCCTAGTGTATAGCGCAGCGTGCATCTAATCCCATCAACAACATATCTGTAAGCGGGTTATTTAACATTTACAGAAAAAAGACGGGAATTATACAAATGCATGAATCTGTGATTATAGTCGATCGGACCGGTATAAATTTGTCATCTGTGTTGAAATAATTTAAAAAAAATGAAAGTCAGAGGGGCTGAGCCCCTCTGTTATTTTAACGGTTTTACATCATTCCCGGCATGCCGCCCTGAGGCGGCATTCCCTGAGGCGGTGCGGATCTGCGGGCAGTGATGACGTCGTCGATTCTGAGAATCATGTTGGCGACTTCGTATGCAGAGCTGATTGCCTGCACCTTGACCCTGAGGGGTTCGACCACATTGCGTTCAAGAACGTTGACGGCTTCACCGTTATCAAGATTGATACCGTAAAGAGCACCGTCTTTGTGGTCCTTGTGGGCTTTCTTCAGGTTGATTATGGTGTTAATCGGATCGATTCCCGCATTTTCGGCAAGAGTCCAGGGGATGATTTCCATGGCTTTTGCGAACTTCTCGATAGCAAGCTGTTCCCTGCCGCCGACGCTGGATGCGTAAGAAGCCAATCTTATGCCGACTTCGATTTCGGGAGCACCTGCACCCGCGACGACTTTGCCGTCTTCGATTGCAACCGCAACAACACGGATGGCGTCGTTGAGCGCTCTCTTGACTTCTTCGATTACGTGTTCGGTTCCTCCGCGGGCGAAGAGCGTTATGACTTTGGAGTTCTTGCATTCGGTAACGAAGACCATTCCGTCTTCACCGATTTGTTTCTCCTCGACAACACCTGCGATACCGAGATCGGCCGCGGTTATTTCGTTGACGTTACCGACAACGTTACCTCCGGTGGCCTTTGCGATTGCTTCAAGGTCGCTCTGCTTGAGCCTTCTGCATGCAAAGATTCCGGCTTTTGACAGATAGTGCTGTGCGAGTTCGTCGATTCCCTTCTGGGAAAATACAACGTTGGCACCGGACTTCTTGATGTTTTCGACCATAAGCTTGAGGCTGTTTTCTTCTTCCTCGAGGAAGGCATTCATCTTTGTGGGATCGGTAATCTGAATCTGAGCGTCGAATTCTGTTTTCTTGACCTCAAGAGCCGCAGAGAACAGTGCGATCTTTGCTCCCTCTACCCTCTTGGGCATGCGGGGGTGCACGCGTTCTTTGTCGATGACGATGCCGTCGACCATGTCTGATTCGCCGATGGTTTCGCCGACTTTTTTCTGAATGCGTATATCATCCACTTCGACTTTTCCGTCTTCTTCGATGGCTCTGCAGGCCTTTACGACGAGTTTAGAAAGTTTATCTTCTTCGTCGCCTACGGATTTACCGGTAAGCGCGGTAGCGGCGACTTTCTCCAAAAGGTCATCGTTGTCGGTGGTGACCGCGATTTCTTCAAGAATTTCCTCGGCTTTTTCGGCGGCGAGTCTGAATCCGTTTGTGATAACCGTTGAGTGAACGTTGGCGTCAATCAATTCTTCGGCCTGCTTCAGCAATTCACCGGCAATGACTACGGAGGTTGTGGTTCCGTCTCCGCACTCGGAATCCTGTGTCTTGGCAACTTCCACTACCATCTTGGCGGCAGGGTGCTGTACATCGACTTCTTTCAGAATGGTTACACCGTCGTTGGTGATTATGACGTCGCCTATGGGATTAACCATCATTTTATCCATACCTCTGGGGCCCAGAGTGGATCTAATTGCATCTGCGACCGCTTTGGCCGCTGCAATATTGTTGAACTGTGCTTCTTTGTCTTTGCTTCTTTCCGTGCCTTCTTTCAGCACGATAATCGGTTGATTTCCAGATCCATACATAGTGTATCCTCCGTTTGTATTGATAATCAGTAATTTTGTTCTTCTATATTAATGTTATTAAATATCACGAAGT
>DAHY01000044.1:2117-10159 GCA_002498605.1 Methanomassiliicoccaceae archaeon UBA404
AAATATCACGAAGTAAAAATGTTTGAAAACAGAAAAATGAAACACATGGAATCCCTCCGGTTTGAAACAGCGGCATAATATAATTTTCACTGCATCCGACAGATAATTTTTTCATGCGAATATTATAGCCAGCCTCAGAGTGAATTGTTCTCTTTTGCAATCTATTTCGATTATGACATCACGATCGTATTCCATGAAAACCAGTGAATCGACTTTGTTCTGCGGTATCAACCGATTACCGTTTAAGTATGCTTCGGATGCCGCTGAATAGTATACTACGCCTGTGGACGCAACAGAACCCGGGGTGTTTTTGTTATCGGCATAATAAATCCAGTCACTGTCGCCATCGAATTTCATATCAAAACTCAGGTATGTTAAAATAGTAAGCACAGACGGTCTTTCGACCATTATAACGAATTTACTGTTTGCGGGTACTGAGAATTGAAAGACTTCTTTATCCTGAGTACCGGGCAATAAATCGTTTCCGGCACTGGGGCTGTGTATCCAGAATCCGGGGTGTCCTCCAAACTTGTCGGAATCATCGGGCCTTGTTTCCATCGGTATATCAGACGGGAGATCTATGCCCCCGGTCGTGGATGGTTCCAATTCAACAATATTGTTTTGAATGATTACTGTACTGTTAAGACTGCTCAAAGCGACAGGCACCGCTATCATAGAAAATACAATGAATGTACTGATAAGGGCCGAAGTTCTTTGTTTCATACCATCCCGTCGAGTAATCTCTTCTTAAAGCATCACATACTTTGTACGGACCGTTAAAGTCAGAATATATGATAATTTTGGATAGTCATTTTATAAAAATAAACAAAAAATCTGTCTTTTATTTTTCTTCAGCTTTAAAATTGGTTTTTCAGTCAGTAATATATAGTCGTGTACAAAATTACAATATTAATGAGGAGGCATAGAGTCAACTATGAATCGATTGAAGGAGTTTGGCTCTTTTATATCGGAATCAGCCTGTTGGGACTGTCATTGCTCTACATGTTATTTTTTGCATCGAAGTGGCCCTATCCTTTGCGGCCGTTTCTTGCTTTGATTCTGAGTTTTCTGCTCAGCGGGGGCATTATGTGCTATGGGCACCTGTATAATGAAGAGGAACTCCAGGTCCGAAAAACCTTTATCACCGTCGGATTGGGGGCTTATATTCTGTGGTATGTGCTGTACGTGAGAGCCACCATATATTGCAATGCGGGATTGGCTTATCATACGGGCCTTGCCGTACTGCTGATTTTTTCCTTAAGTTTTATTATCTATTCTCTGGCGGTTAAAGGAAATAAAGTTCCGAACCTGCGCATTAAATAAATTTGAATTTTGATGTTTGATGCGGATGCTGTCCGTTAAGCGTTTAATCAAAGACGGCCCGTGTTGTTCACGATAAGGAAACGGGAAGAATTTATTCGAACACGTCGGTTACTTCCAATCCCGAGCTCTCGGCGATACGGCGTATCTTTTCCAGAGCTTTGTCCGACCCTTTTATGCCCATGCGTTGAAGCCTTTCGGTCATTTTGGGCCGCAGATTCAAACGATCCAAACTCATATGTTCCGTTCCGGTTGATAATATCGCTTCGACGAACTCTTTTTCGTTCCCTTCCAAAGAACCGAGGATCGGACCGACCAATGCGTAAGTTTTAATGCCGGCATCCGTCAGTTCTTTCAGAGTTTTCAGTCTTCTTTCCGGAAGAGGGGCTCCGGGTTCGGTGATGCGGGAGATTCTGTCGTCGAGAGTAGTAATGGTGATTCCGACTTCGCTGTCCATTTGAGAAATCAGATCCAAATCTCTCAGAATCAGATCTGATTTTGTATGTATGTGTATTTTTGAATTTCCCGCTTTCAGAACTTCCAGGCACTGACGGGTAAGCATGAATCTTTTTTCGGCGTATTGGTACGGATCCGTCACGGTGCCGATTCCCACTACTCCCCGTACATTCACCAGCTCTTTGGCGAGTCTGTCCGCAATATTGCTGCGTACGCGCACGATTCTCCACTCCTTCCATTCGGAATGGGTTACTTCCGGCGCATAGCAGTACACGCAACCGTGTTCGCATCCGCCGTAAGGGTTCAATGCGTAATCCATATCCGGCAGCTTTGACGGAGACAGCGCACGTCTGCATTTTACGGTTTCAAAAATTCCGTCCCATTCTTCCGGAGACGTGAAGTTGAGAAGGTCAGTAATAGTCCTCAATCCTCCTCTGGGTGTACCAATCCTTCAGTACCCCGGAATTCTGCACCCATGTTTCCTTCGGTATTTCCATAACCGAATCCACATGATCCATGGCTTTGCTCAACGTATCGTAGGTGTACGGCTTTGTCTTCAGTGCCTCGCGTACATTTTCCCGCACGTTCCATACGCCGACCGGCATAACGTAACCCGGGTGCGCTTCTCTGAAAATCACGACGCCTGCAGTGCGACGTTCCTCCGTCAGCCGTTCGTTTACGGCCATGCGGGCGGCATAATAACAACCGCCGATCTGAGCATATTCTTTGCGGCCGTCGAAAAATTCATGGTCGCTTATGATGTCTATCCCCCTTCCGGTGGGATTCCAGGTGGTGTTGGGATACCAGGCTTCGATCAGTTCGTATCTCCAGGTGCACGGCATCATCAGAATGCACCATCTGTTGTCCAGCTGTTCCCATTGGTATATTCTGTACTCGTCGATGGTGCCGAAGAATTTGGTGTTGCTCAGCAAATCTTTGCCGATGATATCGTCCACCGCCGTGATGGACCATCTGGTGGGTACGAATCTGCGTCTTTTGCCGACGCCCATGGTGCCTACGGAAAAGGCCTTCTCTATTTCGGATATCAACGTGCCGTTTCGGTAAGATTCTATAACCGCATCGGTGGCTTTCATGTCCGTATCGTAAAAACTTTTTTCAAGATTCTTTTCGAATCTTCCGGATTCTTTCTTCATTGAAGTCAGTCTCGCCGACGGTCCGAAGGGTTGCACTTCGTCATCCAGTATCAAACGTCCCCGGGGTTTGGTTGAAAATTCGGCTTCGATGTCCAGAGGACGTTCGGTAAGAGCGATTTCCTGAATATCGTCGACCACCCGGCCCGCGGACTCAAAATCGTAGGCGTTGATTCTTACCTTCCCTCTTACCAGTTTGAATCTGAAATCCACGATATCGTCAATGCTTTTTCCCATCCACATTTCGGGTTTGTCCATTATTGAAGTGTCCCCGAATTCCGGAGGTATAAGCGGGCCGACATCGACTTTGGGGTAACCGTAACGCCCTACGAACACGGACGGCGGACTGGAACCCGCCAGATCCTTTGTGTCTATCATGGGCATGGTTTTTTGATGAGAATAAAATTTGATCATCAGGGGACATCTGTCTTTGCCGCACAGTCTGCGGGATCCTTTGCATATCGAACACAGTCCCGACTTTATTTCGGTGTTTTTGCTGATTGCCGAAACATCGGCAAGTGTCTGTTGTCTCATCTCTTATTTGACCTTCCTTTGGAAATCATTGCCGCCACCGCCCCGGCTCCGATTCCGTTGTCTATGTTTACCACGCTGAGACCGGGAGAACAGGATTGCAACATTCCCATGAGCGCTGCGGTTCCATCTCCGCCGAAACCGTAACCCGTGGATGCGGGAACCCCTATGACGGGAACCGGGGACAGGGAAGATATCAGTGTCGGCAAGGCTCCTTCCATTCCGGCGACAACCACCACCGAAGCAACATTGTTATCGATTATTTCTTTCATCGGTTCTATGAGTCTGTGAAGTCCGGACACTCCTATGTCGTAATATTCCAAACAGGGACAGCCCATCATTCTGGCCATAAGCACGGCTTCCCCCGCAACGGGGATGTCGGAGGTTCCTGCGGTCACCACCGCGACGGGATTGTATATTTCCTTGGGAAAACCCCCGAGGGTTATGCATCCGAACTCTTCAAAAAATTTTATGTTTTTCAAGTTTTTCACAAGTTCGAAATGATTCCGGGTTGCACCCGAAACAAGTACTTTTCCGGTTGACGAACCGAGAATCTTCGCCACGGTCTCGGGAGTTTTTTTCCTGGCGTACACAACTTCGGGAACGCCTTTCCTGATCTGTCTGCCGAGATCCATGTTGATTCCGTTGCCGAGGGATTCCACGTAATCGGTACGCAAAGCCTTCTCTGCCTCTTCAACGCTTATCTTTCCCCCTCTGTACAGTTCGAGGACCTCTCTTATGTCCATAACCCTGTGTATGATGATAAGGATTAAAGACATTCGCGGAAATGTGAATGATATGAGGGGTTTCGACAGGGTTTGCGAATCTTTGAAGAATCTTGAGTCCGCTGTGTTGGCTTTCTCCGGCGGTTTCGACAGTTCTTACCTTGCGGAAGCCTGCGTTCTGTCGCTGAAACAGACGTATGCGGTGTTTGTGGATATGCCCGTGATCAGCGAAAGACAAAGAATCGAAGCCGAAAGAATAGCCGATGCCCTGGGAATATCTTTGGTTGTGGTTAAGTTAGGATGGGATGACCTTTCCGAGATGAAATCAAACGATGAAAAAAGATGTTATTTCTGTAAAAAAGCAATCTATGACGAAGTAAAGTCGGTCGCAAAAGATTTCGGAATAGATACCGTTGTTTGCGGAGACAATTACGACGATCTCCGTGACGACAGACCGGGAAAAATCGCCTCTTCCGAAGCCGGCGTGATAAGTCCTTTGGAAGATTTGAAAATATCACGGAAAGAGATTGTCGATCACGTCAAATCAAAATCCTGGTCCGAAGGAATGATTAAAGATACCTGTCTGGCCACAAGAATACCCGAACATACCGTTATTACCGACGGGTGTTTGAAAGAAATCGAAGAAATCGAAGAAATCATACGGAACACCGTCGGAATTTCCCTTGTGAGATTCAGACACCGCGGTAACTGGGGATTGATTCAGACCCTTCCGGAAGACATTCCGAAACTGATGGAAAAACTGCCCGAATTGGAATCGGAAATTAAGAAAAAGGAGTTATCCTTCAGGGTTGACCCCGAAGGATATAAAGGTTTTTAAAGCAGGAAAAGGACAGTGTCCATGCAAGGGATATCCTGCTTTTGTAGACCTCGTGATAACATACCGTGATTTAATGATTCTGTTAATCGCCGTGAAGTTTATCACTGCGGACCGGTGCCGGAAACATCGGGAACCTATATCGAACCGCCCCAACCAGAAGCGCATATTTTCAGATCTCTTCCGAATACGTCTTTGAACGCATCCGAAAGTTCTTCCAGTTTCCAGATTTCCATGTTTATGTCTTCGACGGAGGTTAATTCCAATATAACGCTGTCTTTGGTGACTTTTCCCTCCATGTCCTCTACCGGAGAGGTTCTGTGCCGGTCAAGAACATCGGCCATACGCAACATCAAAGCGCACATCCTGATTTCTTCCGACCTTTCTGCCGATAAATTTCTTAGATATCTGTTCTTGGCGGTAGGGAATCTTTTGTGATGGAATCTTGCCATCAGAGCCATGGCCTCTATTTCTTCGGCGTCGAATCCGGGCAAATTGGAATTGGTTAAAATCGTGTAAGTGTGAATGTGATGTTTGTTGTAACTGATGAATTCTCCTATGTCGTGGAGAGTTGATGCGTGACCCAATAATTCCCTGACGTTGTCGTCCATTTTGTGGAGTTTCTGTTCTTTCATACCGTCAAAAAACTGCAAAGCCAGATTTCTGACCTGTGTGGAATGTTCGGGATTGTAACCGCAACGCATTGCCAGGGTGTTGACCGAAGAGTCCCGGATATTGAATTCTTTGTGACCTTTGTTCAAAAGGTAGCTGATCTGCATCCCTTCCCTCAGTCCCTGGTCGCTGATGTGGATTTTCTCTATTTCCAGCATCGTCATCAGTTCTTCGGCGATGGCTCCTCCGCCGATGATGATGTCCGAACGTCCGGCGTTGATCCCCGGAACGTTTCTGCGTTCGGGTTCGGTCATGTTGCACAATCTTTTCATCAGTTTGGACAGTTCTTTCAAGGTCATGTAAGACGCATCCCCGTCCCTTCCGGCGGCACACATTTCGGCCAGATTCATCATTGTTCCCGAAGAGCCCACGGCACTGTCGAATCCTATTCCTTTCAAATTTTTCACGGTTTTCTTTGCGATTTTGTTCACTTCTTTGCAGAGTGAAGCGTAATCGGAGGGGGAAACTTTGGAATGCTGATCCACCCCCAATCCGAAAGAAAATCTTACGGAACCCGCTTTGAGACTGTCCAGGAACAGCACTTCGGTTCCTTTTGAAAGATTGATTTCCGTGCTTCCTCCGCCTATGTCGATGAGAACCCGTCTGTCCGACGGGCCGTACGGGCCGAATACCCCCAATCCCGTGAGTTTGGCTTCTTCTTCGCCGGATATGACCCTCAGTTCTATTCCGGAAGCGGAAACGGCGTCCAGGATCTCGCTTCTGTTGTATGCTTCCCTTGCGGCACTGGTTGCCAGCGCCATTATTTCATCGGCGCCCATTTCTTTGGCGGCACGCGAAAAGTTGGCAATCACCAACCTGGTTTTTTCTATGGTTTCTTCGTCTATGAATCCCTGGGAGAACAGATTCTGCCCCAACCGCACGGATTCCCTGTCATGAAAAATCGGAGTGCCCAAAGAACCCGGAAAAAATCTCGATACCAGCAGGTGAATGGAATTTGTGCCTATATCTATGAAACCCACGGTGCGGGTGTCAGTCATGCCAGCATCCTCTGTTGTTTATGAACCACAGCTGGGATCTGATTTTCTTTTCCTTTTTCTTTCTGGTTACCGGAACATAAGTTCCGTCCGGCGTAAGCTCGTCCGCTTTTACGTTATCGGACAGGTGTATCTTCAGTATCCTGTCCCGGATTGAGACGAGCATGCCTTCGTCTTTTATCGGGAATAAAGTTTCAACTCTGGCCATAAGATTCCTGGGCATCATGTCCGAAGACCCGAGATACATCTTCGGTTCTCCGTTGTTTTCGAAATAATATATTCTGGAGTGTTCGAGGAAACGGTCCACGATTCTTACCACGCGTATGTTTTCCGATACCCCGGGCAGACCGGGACGGAGACAGCACAGTCCCCGGATGTTCAGTTCTATCTTCACTCCGGCAATGGATGCCTTGTACAGAGCGGCGATTATGTCCGCGTCTATCAGTCCGTTGGCTTTCATTGCGATATATCCCTTGCCCGAAGATTTTTTGCAGGCAATTTCGTTGTTGATAAGTTCCAACAGTGTGTTTTTCAAAGAAACCGGAGACACCAGAAGACTGTTGTATTCCCTGGGGCCGAAATATCCCGTCAGTGAATTGAAAAGTTCCCCCACTTCTTTGCCGATGTCTTCGTCCGAAGTCAGGAACGACAGGTCAGAGTACTGTTTTGCCGTGCTTACGTTATAATTTCCGGAACTCATGTGGGTGTATCTTACGAGATGACCTTCTTCCAGCCTCACTATCTGAAGCAGTTTCGAATGAACTTTCAGTTCCACGGGACCGAATACAACGTGAATTCCGATCTGCTCCAAATCCCTGGCGAGTTTTATATTGTTGGTTTCATCGAATTTTGCGCGGATTTCCATCAGCACCGATACGTTTTTCCCCTGTTCCCTGGCATCTTTCAAAGCTTTGACCACCGAAGGGTCTTTTCCGATTCGGTAAAGACAGATTTTTATGCTTTGAACCCTGGGATCGTAGGCCGCTTCCTGAAGCATTCTCACGATGACCATGAAGGATTCGTAGGGATGATACAGAATCCAGTCTCTGGACGCAACAGCGTCCAGAACCGATTGGCCTTCGGCCAATTCCGGCGGGGTGTAAGGCATAAAGGGTTTTTCTTTCAATCTGGGAAGATCCAAATCGTAAATTTCCCAAAGACTGTTGAGCATCAGCATTGAATCGGTATTGTGTATCTGTTCCTGACTCAACGAAAGATTTCTGCCGAAAAGGTCCACCATATCCCTGGGCATGGAGGATTCCGTAACCATTCTTACCGGGAATCCCGTGCCTCTCCCTTCAACCGACTCTTCCACGGCGGACATCAGATCGCAGGCTTCGTCGGTAGTGACTTTGGT
>DAHY01000001.1:0-27469 GCA_002498605.1 Methanomassiliicoccaceae archaeon UBA404
CCGTTGATTCCGAACGCGATGGGTTTGTTGTACTCAAGGGAAAGATCCGTAATTTTCCTTGCGGCCTGAGCTATGATAACCTGATCGTGGTCGGTTTCTCCGGTAATCACGGCTCCCAAAGTAATCACGGCGTCGATATCTTTCTTCTCGGCCAGGTGTTTGACCGCCAACGGCATGTCGTAAACGCCGGGCACTAAAATCTCTTCGGCAATTTCGACCTCAAGGAATTCTGCCTGGGCTTTCGCTCTTTCAATCATCATGGACGTTACGTCGAAATTGAATTCTGCCGCAACCATTCCTATTTTGTATTTTTTCATCCTTTCACCTCATCTCAACGGATCCGGCGTCTTCGAATCCCTGTCTCTGGCCGGTGCCCGCCTTGGCGGTCAGTTTCTCCGGACTGAAGATGAGATTGTACGCATTGATTGCGTGTTCTCTCGTCCTGGTATCCGCAAGGTAGGCCAGTTCCCTGTCGTTTTCGGCTTCGTCAATGTGAACGAAAACCTCGATAATGTGTTTGTTTGTCATAAGCTGTGTGCTTATAAGCCCGGTAGAGGCTTCGTGGGCGCACATCTTGTCTTTTTCCATCGGCCCCGGCATTCCGAGGGCCATGACTATGTCGCAATTCTGTTCTTCGATCAGTTTCTTGCAGGCAACCGGCAAATCCTTGATTCCAGGAACGGTATACCGTACGATTCTGAATCCCGTACCGGTTTTTCCCAATTCGTCAATGGCGGCTTTACCCATATCGTAACGGGCGAAGGTAGTGTCCGCTATACCGATCAGTTTCATGACTTGTCCTCCATAGCGTTTATTTTGTTGATTATTCTCCGCGTGGCGGCCAAATCCTCCGCACATTCGGTGGCTCTGAGAACCTTGATGTTGCCGAATCCCCGTTCTTTCAGGTCGGATTCCAGTTTTTCTTCCTTGAAGTGCTGATCGAATCCAAGGACTATGATGTCCGGATTGATTTCACGGACGGTATCGAAAATATCCCCGTCTTTGCCGAGTACGGCTCTGTCGACGGGTTTCAGGGAATCAACGATTCTCACCCTCATACCTTCCGGTGTGACGGGCTCGTGTTTTTTTCTCCTGACGGTGTTGTCACAGGCGATGACGACAATAAGTTCGTCCCCGTGCGACTTTGCCTGTTCAAGATATGAAATATGCCCTGTGTGTATTATGTCGAAAACCCCGGAGGCCATAACGCGGGTCATTCAGGGATTTGCCTCCGACTTCATTTTGAATTTTTCCCACTGTTCGATAACCTGGTCGCCGGTTATGAATTCAATACCGTATTCTTCGGCGAATTTCATCACATTGCCTTTGCTTCTGGCTTTGCCGTTGTCCCCCATCATCTCACAGATGGTTGCGGACGGAAGAACCCCTGCCATGTACATCAGAGCCGTGCAGAGTTCGGTATGTCCTTTCCTTGCCGTAAGAATTTTCTCGGAAGCATTCAGAAGATGAACGTGACCCGGGGAACGGAATTCCTTCCCGAGATCTTCGATTATCTCTTCGTCGGGTTTATCCTGGAATATGACTTCGGCATAACGGGAAATCGTTTTGGCACGGTCCGCGTCGGTAATGCCCGTAAATGTCTTGCGGTGGTTGATCGTAATACCGAACGAAGAACGGGTGTTGTCGTAGGGTATGTCATTGGGAATCATGGCCTTGAGAATAGGATAATTTCCCGGGTCGCTGCGATAAACGTCGGTCATGTAAGGGAGACCGAGGCTCTGCGCTCTCTCGTAGGGCGTGGTGGTGCAGACCAGACCGCCGGCGTTTTTTCTCATAAAACGTATGGTTTCGAAGGTGGCAAACTGTGAAGCGACGGTAAGGTCCGCTTCGCCTTCTCGATCGTCAAAATCATAGACAAGGACAACCTTGCCCTGCCTTATGTCTTCCAGGGCTTTTTCAAAATTCATTAAATCACCTGTATCCATTCAAAGCTACGTATAAAAAAATTGTTGGTAATCTACCATTATTTTAGTAGATGTATCTTTATTGCGTACAATCCTTTTTTACGATAACAGTTTAAATACGTGCAGTCAATGGAACCTTAATGTCAGACAGAGAAGACATAATGGACACGGAACTCTTCAAACAGACCGTGGAATTTCCCGAACAGTTGGAAACTGCAATGGGAATCGAATTGCCCTCAATCCCTACGGCAGACAAGATTTGCATATGCGGAATGGGCACGTCTGCTCTGGCGGGTGAAATTCTTGCGGATTACACCAACAATACGTCCGAAAAACAACTGCATGTGATAAGGCGGACGGATTTTCCGAAGTGGGTGGACGAAAACACCTGCATTATCGTAATCAGTTATTCCGGAAATACCCGGGAAACCTTGCTGGCTTACGACGAAGCCGTACGCAAAAAATGCAAAATCATATGCATAACCTCCGGCGGAGAACTCTTTGTCAAATGCGTTAACCGCAAAGACACACTAGTCAGACTTCCCGGCGGAGTACAGTCGCGTATCGCTCTCGGAACCATGCTGGGCGCACTTGCATCAGTGTTGGAACAAATGGGTATAAACGAAACCGTGACGGAATTGAAAAGAATCATACCCATCCTGAAGGAAGGAAGAGACGAGATGGTCGAAAGCGAATGTCTGACGGCGAGATTGATTGCTTTCAGACTCGTGGATAAAATTCCGGTGATTTACAGTCTTTCAAACATGAGAGCTTCCGCATTGAGATGGAAAAATCAGATTAACGAAAATTCCAAAAACATTTCGTTCAGCGGATCCATTCCCGAATTCAATCACAACGAAATTGTCGGATGGACCGACGACAGCCTCAATAACAAAAATTTCGTCCCCGTCATAATGTACGATGACAACGCGTCCAAGATGGTCAAAAGCATGACCGACACATCAATAGGAATCATGTCGGACAAAAAACTGAGCATAATCACTCATCATGTGGAAGGAACCACCAATCTGGAGAAAAATCTAAAGTGCATAATTTTGGGGGACATGGTTTCCATATTCCTCGCCGACATAAGCGGAAACGATCCGGTCACGGACAAGCCTCTGAGAGAAGTCAGAGACCGTGCGGACATGTCCGTCTGACCATATCCTTTTTAGCACGTATGTAATACGAGGCTCTGATAATTATGACCTTGGATGATGCAAAATACATCAGGGAGCAGGTAATGAACCACAACAAATGGTTCGAAGAATCAATTCCCATGATAGCTTCTGAAAACCTCATGAGCCCTTTGGCGAAAGAGGTAATGATATCCGACTTCGCGGACAGATACGCCGAAGGACTTCCCGGTAAAAGATACTACCAGGGAAACATCTTCGTCGATAAAGTCGAAATAAAGGCTACGGAAATCGCCAAAAATCTGTTCAAAGCGGACTTTGCCGATGTAAGGCCGATATCCGGAACCGTTGCCAACATGGCTGTGTTGTTCGCATTCGCCCAACCCGGCGACGTGATAACCACCTGTGCACTTGCGCAGGGCGCGCACATATCAACCTGCGAATTCGGCGCCTTCGGTCAGAGAGCCGTAAAATCCGTAAACTATCCTTTCAGCGAAGAGGATATGAACATAGACGTGGACGGGACCATCAAACTTCTGAAAGAAGTCAAACCCAAGGTCGCACAGTTCGGTCTGTCTGTTTTCCTGTTTCCTCCGCCGTTGAAGGAACTTCAGGATACCTTCAACGAAATAGGCTGTCTGGTTTGGGAAGACTGCGCTCATGTCCTCGGACTGATTGCCGGAGGACAGTTCCACGATCCTCTCAGAGAAGGAGTCAACATCGTTTCTTCATCCACGCACAAAACCTTCCCCGGCCCCAACCACGGAATGCTTTTGGGAGCCAATCTTACGGAAGAGCAGGAAAAGGAATTGCAGAAAGCGGTGTTCCCCGGAGTGACCTCCAGTCACCATCTGCATGCAATGGCGTCCCTCGCGGTGACTCTTGCGGAGATGGAAGTGTTTGCAAAGGAATACGCCGCACAGACCTGCAAGAATGCCCGTCAGCTCGGCGAATCGCTGTATGAACTGGGAATTCCGGTTCTGTGTCCCGATTTGGGCTTTACGAGATCTCACGCCATTGCCGTGGACGTTTCCGAATTCGGAGGCGGAAAAGATTGCGCCAAATGGCTGGAAGATGCAAACATAATCTGCAACAAGAACATGCTTCCGAGAGACACAAGCGCGGTACGTCCTTCCGGACTGAGACTCGGCGCTCAGGAAATGACCCGTCTCGGCATGAAGGAAAGCGAAATGAAAGAGGTCGCCGGATTCATTGCACGCGTGGTCAAGGGCGAAGATCCCGCCAAGGTCAAGGAAGACGTGAAGGCTTTCAAGAAACAGTTCGATACAATCAAGTTCTGTTTCAACGAAGGCGAAAAAGCTTACGCCTATCACAAACTTGTGCCGTAAGTAAAAAATCAAACTCTTTGCCCGCGCTCTGCGCGGGCTTATTTCTTATAATTTTAACCGTAAAAACTTCCGATATCGACAGATGTCCGCATCTGTTTTTAATCAAAATTCGGAAATAAAAATTAAATTCTGTTTAGGCAGGGCTAAATATATTAACATAACGGCCATAATAGTACCAATGACATCAGGAAACCGCGAGGACTATCTTATCGAGATTCTTCGTCTGACAAACGGTGAAGGCAAGGTCAAGAATCAGGAATTGGCCGAGCGGTTGAATGTATCACCGGCCAGCGTATCCGAAATGATTAAAGTTCTTTCCAACGAAGGATACGTGAAATACACTAAGTATGTGGGTGCCGAACTCACGGAAAAGGGATTGGAGTATGCCAGACAACTTCGAAAAAAACATGACCTCATGGAAAGATTCCTGACCGATGTGCTGGATGTCGATCCCGTTACCGCGCACGAAGAAGCCCACAGAATGGAACACGCGATTTCCGATGAATCGGCTCAGAGGATATGCCGTATAATCGGTTCTCCCGACAACGAAGACTGTAAGCTGTGCGACGACTACAATCCCGATGAGGGAGGATGTAGGATTGATACCAAGTTAAGTGATATGTTGCCCGGAGAAACCGGAAAAATATCACATCTCAGAAGCGAAACGCCCGCAATAATCAAGAGATTGATTTCCATGGGATTCGTGCCCGGCAGAGAAGTCTGCATGGACAGCAACATTTCCAAAGTGGGCCCGAAAGTAGTGAGTGTTGGAAATGCAACATTCGCATTGGATTCCGAAACTGCGGAATCCGTCATGGTGAAGAAGAGTGATAACTGATGCAGGACGGGATGTTTACAACAGCTCTTGTAGGACAGCCCAATGTGGGCAAATCCTCCCTTTTTACCAGATTGACCGGTGTCGGAGTCATATCATCCAATTATCCGGGAACCACGGTGGAATTCGAAGAAGCCGTAATTATGAGAAAGGGCAACAAAGTCAGAGTTTACGATTTGCCCGGAACCTACGGAATGTCGGGAAACTCCGAAGACGAAAAAGTTGTTTTGGAGATGGTGAAAAATCCCGATATAGATTCCGTCATAGTAATCGCCGATGCGGCAAATCTTCAGAGCAGTCTTGTTCTTTGTTTCGAAGTCATGGAACTGGGTCTTCCCATGATTCTGGCCGTCAATAAAATAGACGAAGCCAAAAAGAAATTCGATACGGACTTCGAAGCTCTGGAAAAAATATTGGATGTGCCGGTCGTTCCCGTATCGGCAAGAACTTCGGACGGTGTCGATGCTCTTGCGGATGCCGTGTGCGAGGGACGTGCCAGAATATCATCTTTCGAAGTAAAATACAGCGATTCCGTAGAATCCATGATTTTATCGCTGGCCGAACAGGTAACTCCCGCAAGATTCGGGAATTTCGGTACCGCCGTCAAGCTGATGGAAGGTACCCAGTCTTTCATCGACTATGTCGACGATGACGTTGCCGCAACCGCCGAGAAATTCAGAAAAGAACTGGAATCGTCTCATGAAGAGTCTGCCGACATAATGATAGCCAGAGATCGGTATTCAATCTCGGATGCCATCGTAAGGAAGATACAATCCAAAACTCTGACCAAGATGAGCAAAAAAGACAGAATTTCCGAAATCATGATAACCCCGATTACCGGAATTCCGATACTGATCGGGGTAATGCTGTCGGTATTCCTGGCAATTATCTTTATCGGTAATTTCCTGGACGAATTGGTAGAAGATCTTTACGTTACTCTCATGGGCAATACTTTGGCCGACTTCGGCCAGTCCATAGGCGGTGATTTCGGAAGAGTCGTGTTCGTCGGTTTAGATCAAAGTATACTTGCGGTTCTTACTTTGATAATCCCGTACATTCTTGTTTTCTACATTATTCTGGGCATATTGGAAGACTCCGGATATCTGCCGCGGGCCGTGGTTCTGCTTGACAGGGTTATGCACCGTTTTGGTCTTCACGGAGGCGCGTTCATTCCCATGATTGTGGGACTCGGTTGCAACGTTCCGGCAGTAATGGCAACCCGTTCCATTCACTCCCGCCGTGAGAAACTGATTGTCACGACCCTGATAGCGTTATGCGTGCCGTGTTCCGCTCAACTGGCTATTATATTTGGTATAGTCGGAAACTTCTCGGGAATATTCTATTCATTTCTGATTCTGTTCATTGTGCTGATACTGATGGCGGTTATCGGAGTGCTGCTGAATCATTTCATGACAAAGGAGCCCAGCAATCTTGCCATGGAAATTCCCGAACTCGAAGTTCCGTCTTTGAAGAATGTGTTGTTCAAAACCTGGGACAGAATCAAGGATTTCTTCTATATCGCCTTCCCTCTGTTGGTTGTGGGAAGCATTCTCGTGCAGATTGCGCTGGATTACGATTTGCTTGATTTCATCGTAGATCCGCTGTCGTTCATAACCGTAACAATGCTGGGACTGCCCGCCGTGGTAGTAATCGCATTTCTTGCGGGAATATTAAGAAAGGAGATGGCGGTCGTCATTCTTGCCACATTGCTTGTCAGTGGCGATATTGGCAGTCTTGGGGCGGCCATGTCTCCCGAGCAGTTCTTCATATTCGGTTTGGTAATGGCGATATACATGCCCTGTTTGGCAACCATGGCCGTCATATGGCAGGAACTGGGATGGAAAGAAACCCTTGTCATAGCCGCATTCTCCATAGGAACAGCCATAGCAATCGGAACAATGGCAAATCTGATGATTACGATATTCTGATACACTACGTGTATCAGAATTAAGAAAGGACCAATCTTCGCAGTCTGCGATTTCCGGACGGTTACGATCAGCGGTGCGTGTACACCGCTTTGACGGAATCCGGAGTTCTTTCCGTCAGTCTTACGAAACCGAATCTCTCGAATTGAACAATATCGCTTTTCTCGTCAAGAACGGCATTTTCGGCAAGACCCTCCGCTACGGAACCGTCAGGCATGAGAATCGTGGTTTTCACACTGTCTCTGCTGACCCACTGAACGGCATGGGCCCCCTGTCTGAGTATCGCCAAATCGTTACCGTCGTATTCGGCGGGGGTTCCGTATTTAAGATTGCAGAGGTCCTTCAGTCTGACCATTTTTTTAACGGAAAATTCTTTTGAATCTTCCGCGGAAATGAAAATTGTGTTGCTGCCGGATACGACGTATTTGCGTTCTCCTCTTTCTGGATGATCGGGATGAACGGGTGCGGAACCCGTAATTCCCTCTCTTCCCGATATGTCGTACCTGACCGGATCCTGAACAAAGAAGTATCTGTTGGACACATCATCAATTATGTCCCGGTTCATGCCGTACAGATTGTCCCAGGAAAACTGAATGTCAACGGATTTCATTCCGGCTTCAACCCAATAGCGCCTCAGGGATTCCGGTTTTATTCCTCTGAGTTCCAAGGCCCGTACGGTTCCGGTTCTTACGTCGTCCCATCCGGAATATTCTCCGTTTTTAATCGACTCCCTTATTATGGACGTCTTCAGCACGGTATCGGGAATATTCACAAGTCCGTAATGATAGTAAACAGGTTTTTTCCATCCGAAATAATCGAAGATGTATTCCTGTCTGTGAGTGTTGTTAAGATGGTCTTTGCCTCTGATGACATGGGTCATCCCCATAAGGTGATCGTCGACGGCGACCGAGAAATTCATCATAGGGTATACTCTGTATCTGTCTCCCGTCAAAGGATGGGGATGTTCGACAATTCTCAGTGCAACAAAATCCCTGACGGCGGGATTCGGATGTTCCAGATTTGTTTTTACGACGGCTACGGCTTCTCCTTCCCCGAATTCCCCGTTCATCATTTTATTGAATCTTTCCGCCTGTTCCTCAACAGGAAGTTCTCTGCAGGGGCATGCCCGGCACTTTTCTTTCAGATTTCTCCAATCGTCGCCTTCGCAGGTGCAGACGTAGACTTTGCCCATTTCGATTAATCTGACAACGTGCTCGTAGTAGATTTCAAAACGGTCGGATTGAGTGTAAACTTCGTCAACCTTAACTCCAAGCCACTCCAAATCTTCGGGAATCATCCCATATGCGGCGGGGTCTATTTTTTCGGGATTGGTGTCTTCGATTCTGAGGATAAGTTTTCCGCCGTATCTTTTCACATACTCGTCGTTGAGAACCGCCACACGGGTGTGGCCTATGTGCAAAGGTCCGGAAGGTCCGGGGGCTATTCGCATCACCACGCCATTCTCTGCATTCTCGAGTTCCGGCAATTCGTAAGTTCTCTCCTTCTTCTCTTTCACAAGGAGAGTCGGATCCGATTTCCCCAACTCTTCGGTTTGTTCGTCAAGACTCATTCCGTTGACTTCGCCGACAATCTCGTTTACCAGAATACCGACTTCTTTCGACTTGGATCTGTATTCCGGAAATCCTCCGAGAATCTTTCCGATAACGGCTTTGGGATTAGCTTCTCCCTTGAAGAAAATAGCATTCTGCAGTGCGAATTTCCTGATTTCCTGTCTCAGTCCGTCATCGTTCATTGTGCTCTGATTCTGATGCTCATATAAATTGTTGACCGCGGTTCATTCAGTTTAAATAAATACCTTTGACGCCATCAGCGGTACATGACGATAAAGGATTCACTTGCAAAGGATGTCGTGACGGTTAACGACGCAATCAATCCCGACTCAAGCGAGACCACTGAAATCCTGATTGAAGATCAGGCAAAAACATTCTATTTCACGAATCACAACGGATGCAAAGCAGCCGGAAACGTATATTCCACCAGAGAGAAAATAGCCGATGCTTTGGGAATTTCCGCATCCGAAATAGTCAATGTGATATCTTCTGCGGTAAGTCTTCCCGTATGTTGCAACGAAGTGAAGAATCCCGCTTTCAGGAAGAACAATCCCGCTGTTGATTTATTGAAGTTGCCGATACCCAGATATTATCCCAAGGACGGAGGCAGATATATTTCGTCGGGGGTAATCGTGGCGGAATCAAACGGAATAAGAAACGTATCTTTTCACAGAATGATGATAGTCGATTCCGACACAATCGCGGTGAGACTGGTTCCCAGACACCTCTATACCATGTGTCACGAAGCCAGAAAGAGGGGCGAAGAACTGAACATAGCCATTTGCGTCGGCGTTCCCGTCGAAGTTCTCATTGCGGCCGCAACATCCACCGATTACGGCCAGGATGAAATGGAAATCGCTTCCGCTTTGCGCAAAGCCGCCGGAAAGCCGCCGTTGGATATGGGAAGATGCGACAACGGTTTGCTTGTGCCCGCCGATACCGATTACGTTTTCGAAGGCAGAATCACTTTGAACGACATGGCCGAAGGTCCGTTTGTCGATATCTCCGGAACCTATGACGAAATAAGACAGGAACCCGTTATCAAAATCGAAAAGATGTGGACCTGCGACAATCCTGTTTTCCACTTGCTGCTTCCCGGAGGATGGGAACATTATCTTCTGATGGGGCTTCCCAGAGAACCCATGATTCTGAAAACGGTCAGACAGGCCGTACCCAGAGTCAAAGCCGTCCGTCTGACCGAAGGCGGTTGCTGCTGGTTCAACGGCGTCGTTTCCATCGCCAAGAACAAAGAGGGAGACGGGGTGAACGCAATAATGGCCGCATTCACGGGACATCCGTCCATGAAACAGGTCATCGTTGTTGACGACGACATAGACATCACCGACGACAAGGAAGTCGAATGGGCGGTGGCGACCAGAATCCAAGGCAACGACATAATCAAAATACCGGGAGCCGCAGGTTCGTCTTTGGATCACAGCGCATCCGACACAACATGGAAAATCGGTTATGATGCCACTCTTCCGATGGACGCGGACAGGACCAAGTTCATGAAAGCGAAAGTCCGTGAAAATCGACACAGTTAAAATAAGCGGAGATATATCTGACTGTAATTATCCCAAAGGAAAAAGGTGAACAAATGAATAACACTGACTTGGAAGAAAAGAAAAGGACGCGCAACAACAAGATAATAGGCACGGTAATGTTTTTGACCGTGCTCCTGTTGATGGTGGCAACCTATCTTTATCCGATTTGAATCGGATTCTTTTAAACTTCAACTGTGCCAGGGGCTGCGGCGGATAATCGTATCCTCCCTCCCCGGTCCAATACTTATGATGTCCACGGGTGCATCCAATTCTTTTTCGATCAGCTCTATGTAGTCTTTGGCTTCCTGCGGCAATGAGTCATAACCTTTTTTGACCATTTTATCGGCATCGTCCCAGTGACCCCAACCTTTCATTGTTTTGTACACGGGCTTGGCTCTGTTGAGCTTGGATATCGACGAAGGGAACTTTGTAACGACTTCCCCGTCGATTTCGTATCCCACGCAAACCTTTACTTCGTCGTATCCGCAGAGAACGTCTATTTTTGTAAGGGCAATGGAAGTGAACCCGCACAATCTGGCGGAATGTCTTGCCTGAACAAGATCCAACCAACCGCATCTGCGGTTTCTTCCCGTAACCGTACCGACTTCTCCGCCCAAAGTCTGAAGTTTCTTTTCCTCTTCGCCTTCAAGACCGGAAACCATGGGTCCTTCGCCGACACGGGTGGTATATGCCTTTAAACAGCCTACAACGTGATTTATGGCACTCGGAGGTACTCCGGCACCGGAACATGCTCCGCCGGCGCAGGTGGACGAAGATGTAACGTAAGGATAGGTTCCGTGGTCGATGTCAAGCATTGCACCCTGTGCGCCTTCGAACAAAACTCTCTTTCCCTCGTCCAAGGCGTTGTTGATTAAGTCGGAAGTGTCGCAGACATATTTCCCAATCATATCCCGCCACTTCATCATTCTGTCAAAAAGAGGTTCGTCGAAAAGATCCCCTTCGCCGACGCCCATCATATTCAAAAGGTCTTTTTTGTAAGACGTTATGAAGCCGATTTTTTCCTTAAGGAGATCTTCTTCAAACAGATCCCCGACCCGGAAACCGATTCTGGCTATTTTATCCTGATAAGTCGGACCGATTCCTTTTTTGGTGGTTCCTACGGGCAGACTGCCGCGGTATTTCTCTTCGGCGCCGTCCAATCTTTGATGGTAATTGATAATCATATGGGCTCTGTCGGAAATTTTTAATCCGTCAATGGAACCGCCGGCATCGACGACTCTTTTAATTTCGCCGGAAAGCTCTTTCATGTTGATGACGACGCCGTTTCCGATAACGGCTGTTTTTCCCGGCCTAAGAACCCCCGAAGGAAGAGTTTGAAGCTTGAAAGTAACGCCGTCGACAACTATCGTATGTCCGGCGTTGTTTCCGCCTTGGAACCTGACAACAAAATCTGCGTTCTCGCCCAAATAATCGGTTATTTTTCCTTTTCCCTCGTCGCCCCACTGTGCGCCTATGATTACAAGACCCGGCAATTACTCACCGGGTCTCCCTAGAACGTTCCGCTATAAAAATATCTTATCGTAAGTTGTCGGGACTTACCTCGCGATAAACGTTCAATACGTCTTCCAAAGGCAAATCCGTTTTGAAAGATGTGGGGGAAACATGGGTTTTCGAACCCCTTCCGTGATTGTTGAGGGCTTCTATCATGGCTTCCATCCTGGGCGGGGACATTTTGAGATGGGATGACAGTTCGCTCATGTCGTAAACGAAAACTTCGGTATCCAGTTCTTCTCTCCAAATCTTCAGCATTTTATCGCATCTCTTTTCCCTGGACATGCCTTCGGAAGACATGTTTTTCAGGATTTCGGAGTCGTGAAGAGGCCCGAGCCAAAAAGGACCCAGACGATGATTTTCATCGGGTAATTTCGAAGTTGACCGTTCGAGAGTTTTCATGTTGTATTCCATATACCCCAGTTGAGAAAGGGAATTATCCGCCGCGACAGCACCTTCCGTAACCCGGACATAGGTACGGTAATAGTGATCGGCGGCGAAAGAGAGCATGGGTTTCATCCCCCTGTCGAATTTTGCCAATTCCCTTGCGACCGTACTCATGAGTATGCGCAATCCCCCTTCGTGACACATATAACCCCTTATCGGCTCCGACTGATAGCGCCTGCGGCATTTTACGGCCTGAGCTCCCGCCAAAGGCGCAGCGTCGGTTGCGGTAATGGCGAGGATACCGTTACGGCTGCAGCCTCTTATCGCGGACTGAAGAAAAGGAACCGGAGATCCGAAAGGATCCAGGTCCACATAGCCGTATGCGCTTTCCGTGAAGAGAATATGGAGATTTTTGTTTGACGGAACACAGTTCGTCAATCCGTTCAATTCAATGTTTCTTTTGATGTAATCGACGGAATCGGGATTAATGTCGTTTGCGGTAACTTCGGTGCCTGGAACTTCGTTGGCTATTCTCGCGGCACGGGATCCGGTTGCCGTCATAGCATCCGCAACGGTCGGTTTTTCGTTGATTGAACGCAACAGCATTACGCTGACATCCCGGTTGAACGCCATTTGTTCGTTAAAGAAAACGTCAGAACCTTTTTTTCCCGGCCCCCCTCCGGAAGAATGTTCGGCGGGTACGGAAAGAAGGGTGTTCCCTTCACGGATAACTATGTGACGGCTCATCAGTCCTGTTCACCGTTCATCAGGCGAATGATTTTGTAAGGCAATAAATTGCGGTTTGTAGGCGTGACTTCGAGAATACGCATATCGTCACGTCTTCGGATATCCTGCAAAAGAGGGTTTCTGGATTTTTTATGGATGGTGATAATCATCGGTTTTCCCAATTCCAAAGCTTCTTTCACGGCCTCTATGAAAGCCGGACATTCCACTTCGAGACGGCCCACCTCATCTATCGCCACTATGTCGCACTCTTCGCAGGCCCGTTTTATGGCGGCGACACCTATTTTTTCCAAAGCCTCAATGTCGACCCCCATTTTTCCCACAACGGTACGGCTTTCAATATCCGTGCTTGCGAAAACCTCTGAATCGCCGGTAACAAGATCTCTGACGGAACAACCGGTTTTGTGCCTGCCTTCCATTATGGGGTCGTTAATCATACCGCCTATGGTTAAGCCGCCTTCTTCCAGCATTTCAATAACTTTCTGAAGAACGTATGTCTTACCAGCACCGGGAAGACCCGTAATTCCGATTTTAATATTGTCCGTCATAATTTTCTTATCCAGAGTATACCTGTATGGTGTTACCTAATATATACCTGTTCGCTGAATTTAGTCCTCTCTGATTTCGGATATGTACATCAAGGGATATCCGAGTTCTGGGTCATAGCGCATTTCTGCAACGGCGGTAACATTTTCTATTTTTATTCGTATAACCGCATCAATTTTTTCACCCGTAAGGGAGAAATAGGAGTACTGATCCTTGGATTTACCGAAAACACCGCGGTCTATATGTATTCTGGCACTTTCAACATAAGGTTGAGTGCAAATGCTTTTTTCAATAGCGGTCTCAAGTGCTTCAACACCTTCAAGATTAACGGGAGTACCCACGAACTGGTGGTATATCGTTCCCATTTTTATTCCCGCTTCGAATAACACTCTTTCGCGGATTGTACATTTGAATCGGCTCGCGGCCAATGCTTCTCTGCCAATCATCCTGTCCGGTTAAGTCTTCTTTGATTATATTTTTATAGCCTGTAGGTTGGGTAAGGGTTTATTTATGAAACCGTATAACGACGCGATGGAAACCATACAGAACTCTGTTCTGAAATTGAAAGAAGAGAAAAACGCAATAATTCTTGCGCACAACTACACATTGCCGGAGATCCAGGACATTGCGGATTTTGTCGGGGATTCCCTGGGGCTGTCCAGAAAAGCCTCGGAAACCGATGCGGACCTTATCGTATTCTGCGGTGTAAGTTTCATGGGGGAAACCGCAAAAGTACTCAATCCCGATAAAAAAGTGCTGCTTCCGATTCCCGAGGCGGGCTGTGCCATGGCCTCCATGTGTACGGGAGAGCAGGTAAGAGCACTGAGGAAAAAATATCCGGATGCGGCGTTCCTGGCTTATGTGAATACCACCGCTGACGTAAAAGCCGAAGTAGATATGTGCTGTACCTCATCCAACGTTATAGACGCCGTGAAATCCCTGAAAGAAACGGATATCGTGTTTGTTCCGGATACGAATCTTGCCGAATATGCGGCATCCCTTGTTCCGGAAAAGAACATAATAAAATTCCACGGTTACTGTCCCGCACATCACGGGATTACCGTCTGGCAAATGGAAGATTTGAAAACAATGCATCCGGGCGCCGACGTAATCAGCCATCCGGAATCCCCGATGGACGTTCTGAACATGTCGGATTTTATCGGTTCAACTGAAAAGATGATCGGCTATGTCAGGGAATCCGCCAATAATGAATTCATCGTAGGGACCGAAATCGGAATGTACCACAGACTGAAAAAATTAAGACCCGATGCGGAATTTTATTTCCCTCCGAGTGCAATATGCCAGACTATGAAAATGACGGATCTTCGCACATTATACAAATCCCTGTCCGAAGAAACCGGCGAGATAATTCTCGATAGAGATATCATGGACAGAGCGCGCAGGCCGATTGAGAAGATGTTAACCATCGGATAATGTCTTCGCGTGCGAAGAATGATTATACAACAGGGGAATACGCCTCTGAGGATTGCCGGGTGAAGATAATCATATGCTGATTCGTGATGAGCCCTATGAGTGCTGACGGCGCCTCAGTCACTGCCTCTGGATACGTGCATATACGAAATGAAATCGCTGAGTTTCATCCCGTCTTCCCATCTCATGATATAGTTTCCGTTGGATGATGTTTCTATTTCCGGAATCCGCCGTTTCAGTAATTTGTTCAGACCTCTGAATTCATCGTCCGACGGAATTGTGAAAACTCTCCACGGGTCCCCCCTTACTCTTTTGAGACGGAAAGCGTATATGGGTACCAGATTGGATTTCTGACAGTCGGAAAGCATCTGCGATGCCTGTTCTCCCAATCTGGGATTACGGCTGAAATGCAAAGTATCGCTGTTTGAACTTTTCACTTCAATGGGAAAAGAGAAGTCCCATCTCAATGCCACAAGGTCAACTCCGAGAGATCCCGCGGCGCGTATGACAAGGAACGGTTCGTCAATCATGGAACCGTATGCTTCCTTTTCTCCTGCTTCGCAGGTTTTTATTACTCTGGAAATCGCTTTGGATTCCCCGGATAATAAATTTTTTAATTCTCTTTCGTAAGTACTGCCTTCGGCGGCCATGTTAGTAAAATACATAAGAGGTTTATAAATCGGACCCAGGGTTGACCGAAACGGCCGAAAGTGTCAGGGGGACAATCTCGTAACGTCTCTGGGGAACAGGATAGCCTCTCTTATGTTGGGAAGATCCAACATTTTCACAAGAAGACGTTCCGTGCCTATGCCCCAGCCTCCGTGGGAAGGCATTCCGTATCTGAAGGCTTCCAGATAGAATTCCAAATCCTCGGGGTTAAGACCTTTCTTTTCAATTCTTGAAATCAATTTGTCGATGCGGTGCTCTCTCTGTCCGCCGGATGAAATTTCCTGGCCTTTGTAGTCCAAATCGAAAGAATAGGAGTAAGGTGTGCCGTCTTTTTCCATTATGTAGAAGGGTTTCTCCTCTTCGGGGTATTCGTATATGAAATACATATCGAATCCTTTTTCTCCCATGTAATCCCCGACAAGTTTTTCTCCCTCGGTGCCCAGATCTTCCCCGTCTTTGAGGTTCAGACCTTTTCCGCGTACTATGCCGAGGCATTCTTCGTATGTGAGTCTGGGATACGGCAATGCCGGAACATCGATTTCTTTTCCGAGAATTTCCAATTGTTCCGCGCCTCTTTCTTTCATGCCTTTCAAAACATAATCGATAATGATTTCAACCATTGACATAACGTCGTCCTGGGATTCAATCCAGGACATTTCCCCGTCGAAAGAAATGAATTCGGTTACGTGACGGGTGGTGTGCGAGTTTTCGGCACGGAACGCAGGGGATATTTCAAAAACCCTGTCCAAACCCGAAGACATCAGTATCTGCTTATAGAGCTGAGGACTTTGTGCCAGATAGGCTTCCTTGCCGAAATAATCCACCGTGAACAAGGTTGCTCCGCCTTCGGCCCCGGAAGAATTTATCTTGGGGGTGGATATTTGCGTGAATCCGTTCTTTCTGCAGGCTTCCGAGATAAGTTCGAACATCAGGGATTTCAGTTCGAACACCGCCTTCACGTCGGGTTTTCTCAGATCGATGAATCTGTGGTTAAGACGGGTATCCATCTCCACGTTGACTTTGTCTATGACTCCCATGGGAAGAGGAACACCGGCTTCCGATACGATTTCGGCGGCTGTCGGTATCAATTCCAGACCCAGTGCCGTCTGGTTGCTTTCTTTCACTTCGCCGGTAACCGAAATTGCCGATTCTCTGGAAATGGTGGTAAGTTTGTCAAAAAGTCCGGGTTCGATTTTCTTTTTGGGCATCGTTACCTGAACGGTGCCGTATCTGTCCCTTAATGTCAGGAATGAGATTCCGCCCAAATTTCTGATATCCTGAACCCAGCCGTTTACGGTTGCGGTTCCGTCTTCCACCCTGATGGTTTTTGTGTTTCTCGTCGGAGTCATTTAATCCATCCTCTAATCCTCTTATCATTAATAAGTTAAACGCGGAAATACCCCGATTTGAAGGTAAGATATTATAAATCGGAGTAGTTACACGGTTCAGTTTCAAGATGTGCATACCCATGTCAGAAGAAAAAATTACAGTATCAGTCATCAAGGCGGATGTCGGATCGGTCGTCGGTCACTCCAGGCCTCACCCTTCCATGTTGGACGCCGCCAATGATGTTTTGAAGGACGTTCAGAAGCAGGGAATCATTGAAGATTTCTACGTTACCAGAGTCGGCGACGATATTAATCTGTTCATGACCCATTATAAAGGGAAAGACAACAAAGATATCCACGGTGCCGCATGGGAATGTTTCCAGAGGGCCACAAAGATTGCCAAGTCGATGAAGCTTTACGCCGCAGGCCAGGATATCCTTACGGATGCTTTCTCTGGTAACGTCAAAGGCGCAGGACCCGGTTCTGCGGAATTCTCCTTTGTTGAAAGGAATTCCGAGCCTTTGCTGTTCTTCATGGCGGACAAGACGGAACCTTCCGCATATTCGCCTTTGCTGTCCAGAATATTTTTGGACCCCTTTACCACAACCGGTCTGGTTATCGACGCAAGAGCCAAGAAAGGATTTGATGTAACCATTCAGGATGTGATGGATCACAAGAAAGTCATCCTGTCTTCGCCCGAAGAGACGCTCAGTATCCTCAGTCTTCTCGGGGACACGTCCAGATACGCGATTAAGACCATCGAATCCAGAGCCGGAATCGGTCCTGCCTGTGTCGTTTCCACCGACAAGCTTAATTTCAGCGCAGGAAAATATGTCGGAAAGGACGATCCCGTGTGCGTCTGCCGTGCACAGAGCGGTCTGCCTTCCGTCGGCGAATACCTGCAGCCCTTCATGAATCCCACAATCGTTGCGGGATGGATGAGAGGTTCTCACTACGGCGCATTCTATCCCTGTTCCCCCGAAGAGTCGGATCCGACTTATTTCGACGGACCTCCGAGAATCTGCTGTCTCGGATTCCAGCTCAATAACGGTAAGCTTCAGGGACTCGAACCCATCAACTCCAAGAACGGCGAACACATACCCGTTGATTTCTTCAAGAGCAACACATGGGATGTGGCAAGGGAGGAATCCATCAAAGTTTCCAGACTCATGAGGAGCCAGGGACCTTTCATGCCTTCGATACTCGGACCCGAGGAAATGGAATACACATCCAGACCCGAGGTTCTGAAGTCTCTTACTTCGAGGTTTGAGGACATTGAGTGAAAAGCTGTTCCGCAAACCGGTCATAATAGTGAATTTCAAAGCATACCGCGAGGTCAACGGACCCGGTGCTTTGGAACTCGCCAAAATCTGTGAAAAGGTCTCCGGGGAAGCGGGATTGAACATAGCGATATGTCCCCCCACCGTTGACTTAGGGTATGTGGCACGCAATGTGTCCATACCCGTATTTTCCCAGAACGTCAATCCCAGAGCCCCCGGTTCCGCCACCGGATGGATTACTCCGTCAATGGTGGAAGCCTGCGGTGCGGTGGGTACGCTGATTAACCACACGGAACACAAAATCAAGCCTATGGACATTGAGGAATGCATGGAATTGTCCAAAGCATCCAATCTGTACACCGTCATCTGTTCCGACAACGACAAAGTTGCCGCCGAAGTTGCGAAATTAAGGCCGGACTTTGTTGCGGTGGAACCTCCCGACCTGATCGGCGGCGACATATCCGTCACAACCGCGAATCCGGGAATCATAGAGAACACCGTTGAAGCCGTAAGGGCGGTAAACCGTTCTGTGATGATACTCTGCGGAGCCGGCATAAAGAACGGAGACGACGTCAAAGCCGCTCTTGAACTCGGTACCGACGGAGTTCTGTTGGCTTCCGGCGTTGTCCGTGCCAAAGACCCCGAGGCGGCGGTCAGAGACCTTGTCAAAATGATTTGAAGGTTACACTAACTGCCGTACTTTGATTCATTAATCGGTACCTGCAACAAGCTCTGATGAAAATCAGAACAATAGCAGCGGCTTTACTGTTGCTGATATGCCCCCTTCTGTGCATTCCCGAATGCTCGGCATCGCCGGGGCCGGGCTTGCTTATAACGGAAGTGCAACCCGTCGGAACCGAAGGATTCACATTATACAATCCCGGACAGGAGGATTTGAATCTCAAAGGTTTTTACATGTCGGACGGAGAAGGCAGAGTCTCCTTTACAAAAAATCTGATCATTCCGTCCCGTACCGAAATAACATTTTCTTTTGACATAACGTCAAATCAAACATTTCTGAACCGTCCCGACGAACCGAACCGGATTGCACTGCAAATCGGAGAAAACGGGATTGTTGCGGACGGTCGGTTCAAGCTCGCCGATGCCGGCGACGATCTTTATGTTCACGCTCCCGACGGCAGGATATTGGATTCCGTATGCTGGGGGAATGTGACCGCAACGGGATGGATTGACGAACCGTTGCAACGTCCCAGCAAAGACCGCTATCTTGTACGCTGTTCCCCCATAGACACCGATTCGTCCAAAGACTGGAAGCTTTCCCGTCCCGGAATGACCGATAAAAATTTCGGTACCGTGTTTGAAGCGGACGTGATACCGTTCGTGTTTCCGGAATCGGAAGGAACCGAAATATTCAGAATACTGGAAGCCGCCGAATACGAGGTTCTGATTTCCATATACCAGATTACTTCCGTGAATGTCATTGCTCTTTTGTGCGAACTGGCAGAAAAAGGGGTTGAAGTAACCATACTTCTGGAAGGGTCTCCGTTGGGCGGCAAAGACACAACCAATCTGGAGCGCACCATGATGAAATCCCTTGTTGATTCCGGAGGCAACGTAAGATTAATCAACGACACAAGGACCGGAGCGTCGGAAGGTACCGGTTACCGATTCACATACGTTCATACAAAATATGCAATAATCGACAGATACGCAACAATAATAACTTCCGAAAACTGGACCCAATCGAATCTGAGTCCGGGAAACGGAAACAGGGGCTGGGGCGCAATAATCAAAAGCGAAGGTTACGCCGAATACATGAGAAAGATATTCCTGAACGATTCCAGTAACATGTACGGGGACTGTGCGGATCTTTTGAATCTGTATCCCGAACAATCTTCTTATCCCGGCAATCTGACGTACTCCGGCATAAGTTCGGAATACGAAAGTCCGGTAACTTTCACCGATTGTCTTGTCTATCCCGTTCTTTCCCCCGACAACTCGTACGATACGCTGAAATCGTTCATCGAATCGGCCGAAACCAGGGTTTATGCCGAACAGATGGACATATCCAACTCTTACATGGGAATCGCTTCCGATTCGCCGGTGTCCTGGATGGTTGACAGAACATACGAAGGAATAGACGGAAGATTACTGTTGGATTTGACGTTTGACCAAGGGGGAAAAGCCTCCGAAATAGGGTTGATAAACACAACGACTTCGTTGAAAGCGGCCGGCATAACAGGAGGTGAAAATTTTTCCCTGACCCATAACAAAGGCGTAATCGCAGACAACAGCGTATGGATAGGTTCCGTGAACTGGACGGATACTTCATTTTTCAGAAACAGGGAATCCGCCGTGATAATACGTTCCGAAGAGGTTTCGAATTTTTTTACGGAATATTTTATGAAAGATTGGAACGATAACGATTCAAATTCAGAATTGACCGCGGAATTATTCAGAATACCGACAATATCCGAAAACATTCATTGTTTTGAAGCGGATGTGTTTCCAAACGGGAATTACGTTTATAAGTGGGACATCTACGGAGACGGAATTTTAATCAGAAATTCGGTACTGCCCAAAATCGTATGCGAAAATCTCAATCCCGGCGATTACACGCTGATTGTGGAAATAACCGAAGAATCCACCGGCAAATTTACGACGGCGCATCTTGCGTACACGATAGAGGAACCGAATAATGAAAGAACTATAATCGATAATCCGGTTACGGTATACCTGATAATAGGAATCATTGCGGCAGCCGCAATCGTCGCTTATTCGAAATCAAACAAATCAAAGGGAAAAGAGGAATTATAAAAATATGATGCCGTTTTTTATCAGGCCGATGTCAAAAGGGGACATCCCTTATGTCCATTCATTGGCTTTGGATTCTCTGGATGAATATTATTCCGATGAAATATTCACTTTATTCCTGGAACAATGGCCCGGCGGTCAGTACGTGGCCTGCCGTTATGACGGCACGGTAGTGGGTTTCATCTGCGGATCGAATCTGGGACCGGACAGAATCGGAATAGCACTGTTTGCCGTGAACAGAAGCAGCAGAGGGAAAGGGATAGGTTCCAAATTACTGGCGACTCTCAGACAAAGCGGCACGTTAAGAGGTGCCCTGACGATTCAATTGGAAGTCCGTACGGAAAACGAATCCGCATTGGATTTCTATAAAAAAAGAGGATTTGTAACGGCGGAAATTCTTCATTCTTACTACAGAAACAACGGAGACGCCATCAGAATGTTGGGGCTGTGTTCCGTCAATTCTTAAATCATATTCTCGGATTTGTAATAAGATACTTATAAAATCTAGGAATGGCATCTGAGGTCTGAGGTACAAACAATGCATCATAACGACGTAGATTTCGATGATGATGACTTCTGCTTCTGTGATTTTCAGGAGGAGAGGTTCCCTCTCATAGGAGAGGAAGCGCCCGCTTTTGAGGCAACTACGACCATGGGAAAGGTTAATTTCCCCGAAGACTACAAAGGAAAATGGGTTATTCTCTTTTCCCACCCTGCGGATTTCACCCCGGTCTGCTCCACCGAGTTCATGACCTTCGCCTCCATGGCCGAAGATTTCAAGAAACTCAACACGGAACTTATCGGTCTTTCCATCGATTCGATTCACTCGCACATTGCATGGGTCAGAGATCTTTGCGAAATGGAATGGGGTCCCCACAAGAAAGGGGAAATGATTCCCTTCCCCGTCATTGAAGACGTAAGCATGAATGTTGCAAGCAAATACGGAATGGTCCACGATCCGACCACCACATCCGCGGTCCGCGCAACCTTCGTCATAGATGACAAGGGCATAGTCAGAACCATCCTTTACTACCCGGCATCCACCGGACGTAACATGGAAGAGATTAAGAGAATCGTTATCGCACTTCAGAAGGCAGACAAGGAAAAGATTGCCACACCCGCCAACTGGTGGCCTGGCGACGACGTCATTGTTCCCCCGCCGGGATCCTGCGGTGCGGTTCAGGACCGTCTGAAGGAAGTCGAGAAGAACAAGGACAATCTCTACTCCTACCGCTGGTATCTGACTTTCCGCAAAGAAAAGAAGTAAAATCATTTCAGGGGCGAAAGCCCCTTTTCATTATTTTTAAAATTGTTGATTGAACCGTTCAATACGCCTGCGTATCGATATAAATCAAAAGTAAATCGGTTACGGACAGAACCGGAAGGATCTGCCCGTAACTTTTGAGTTTAATACGTTTCAGTTGAACATGCTGTCGTCGGGTATGTGCTCGTTCTGGAAATAGTACTGGGAAGTTTCCTTCTGCGCGCTTGTGACGTCCTGAGACAGTCCCTTGGTGTATGAGCCGTAACGTTTCTTAATCTGCTCTTCCACGGGCATGGCGCGTTTTAACGCATCCTTCACGTGCTGAGCCGTAATTATATCGTCACCGTTCATAACGGCAAGGTCTCCCGCCGCACGGATAAGCCCGCCCATTTCCCTGAGTCTCAGAGTAAGGGAGGAAACCTGTCCGTCCAATTTAGCTCTGCGGCGTCCCTCTTTTATGAGTTCTTCCACAGCCGGAATTTCCGCGTGGGGTATGTGCCCGTCCTTCTGAACTTCCTGTGCGACGAACTGAGCGTACATCGCTCTGTTTTCGTCGGTGTCGGGCATGGCAATGTCCACCAATACCTCGTAACCGTTTCCGATTATACGGGAACGCAGAGGAGACAGAATCTTTTCGATGTCCTGTATGTTGCAGGCCGCAACCAGAATGAAGTCGCAGGGTACGGCGTCCACTCTGACGCTTGCGCCCGCCGATTGCGGATTGTGACCCGTAATCGGGAAGGCTTTGTCCTGCATTGCGGTCAGGATGTATCTCTGAAGATTGCCCAGATGGGATATTTCGTCGATGAACAGCACTCCTTCGTGAGCTTCGTGCACCGCACCCGGAACCACCCTCTGATAAGCGGGAGAACCGAGTTTTTCATGTCCGCCGTAAGGATCGTGCAGAACATCCCCGAGAAGTTCGGCTTCGGACGAACCGGTTGCCATGACAAAAGGATTCCTGGTAAGTTTTACCAGGACCTTTTTGTTTTTGGAACTTCTTATTTTCCGTCTGTTTTCCAGGGCTTTTTGGTCGAGCATTCTTATTTTGTCCCCGGCTCTTTCGAAGACAACGGTTTCTTCCGTACCGTCGGCCAATGTACGGGTGGTATTCACCCGTTCTCTGCCGGCAAGGCTGACCTGTCCTCCGAAAGATTCCATGAGGCTGCCGAACAAATCGGCAAACTGACTGTTCGGACCCATGTTGACTTTGCTGGTCTGACAGTCGGGACAGATCAATTCTTCCGGTTCGGATATGGCTCCGCAGTTTTTGCATTTGAATCCCAAACGTTCCGCAACATTTGTGGGAGCATGTTCCGGGTCCAGAAGTTTACCTCCGGTTTCCGCGTCAAGATCCTGTTCTATCAGTACATCGGAACTGTCGACAACCTCCAACAGAGGTCTTTCGCTGTTCTCGGGATTCATGACAACCCTGACTTCGTGTTCGGGTTTCGGAAGGTTCAAGGACAAAGCCTGAGCTATCATCGACTTTCCGGTACCCGGCGGCCCTACGAGTAAAAGATTCCTTCTCTGTTTGGCGGCAATTTTGGCCATTTCTATGGCCTCATGCTGACCCAACACTCTGTCCAACGGGTCGGTGGGCAGACGGATCTCCTCTGTGGAGTACATACCGGAGACATCGCTCCACGTACTAACCGGTACTTTTTCAGTCATTTGTGTCACTCAGTAGAAATCGTCCTTTGACCAGATCACAATATCCGCGGGGAGTTTTGAGATTTTTCCCTTGCGGGTGGCAACGACGGTGCCTATGCCGTTCTCGTCGCAGACGTCTATCAGTCTCTGGGAGATTACACCGTCAAAGACAACGGACGCGACACCTTCGGCGTCTTCCTTGAGGGAATCGGCCAGATTCTTGACGGCGACTTCTCTGATTACGTTTCTGTCCGCGTCAAGAATTTTTGCGTTGTGAGTGGATGCCATGTCGGTAAGAGCTTCTTTGAAGAATACCTGATCCTCCGAAAGTGTCTTCTCGGGACGCTTGGAGGTTCTCTTTCCTCTGAGGGTTCTTGTAGGCTTTTCATCCTGCTCCGTATCGTTTTCTTCCCGAGGTTCTTCTTCAACTTCTTTGATTTCTTTTTTCTTGAATTTCTCTGCCGCGTCGCTGTTGAATCTTTCCCCTCTTCTCTGCTGGGGGCGTTCTTCGTTTCTGACGCTGCTTCTTCGTTCCTGTACGTTGGTTGTTGCTTCCCTCTTGGGTTTGGGCTCGGGTTTCTCGGCGGGGCTCTCATCGACCGTGATGTGGTTCATTTCCATGTATTGGTCGGTGGGAACTTTGTTTCTGAGACACTTGACAAGCTGTTTCTGTGTCAGTTCTTCGACTTCCTGCGCCCGGGGTGCCCGTGCGACGAAGTCGACTTCCGCAACCTGGAAAAGTTCCTTCAGAATCAATTCTCCGCCTCTGTCTCCGTCAACGAATGCGGTAACGATTCTTTCCCTTGAAAGGTCCTGAACCGTTTTGGGTATATCCGTGCCTTCCACCGCAATGGCGTTTTTAATACCGGATTTGAGACAGTTGATGACATCGGATCTGCCTTCGACAACGATGATGGCTTCAGCATCTTTCACATTGGGTCCCGCAGGACATTTGTCTTTGCCGAAAGAAACGATTTCTTCAACCTGCAGAGTTTTCCTGATGTCGTCGATAAGGTCGGAGCTGGTGCCTTTGGATTGGGTTATGAGATCTTTAAGAAGTTCTCTGGCCCTTTCGGCCACCACTTCTCTTTTGGAGATTCTGACGTCTTCTATGCTGATGATTTTGATGTTTGCTTTGCAAGGCCCCACTCTGTCAACGGTTTCGAGTGCGGAGGCAAGTAAAACAGTCTCAACCTGATCGAGGCTGGATGACATGGTAACGATACCTTCGGACCTTCCGCTTTTGGAGGTAACGTCGACTTCAATCCTTCCGATTCTTCCGGTTTTCTGGAGATCTCTGAGGTCGAGGTCATCGCCGAGGAGTCCCTCGGTCTGTCCGAAGATGGCTCCCACCACGTCGGGTTTTTCAACCACGCCGTCGGCGGTCATCTTCGCTTTTACCAAATATTTTGTAGCTGTTGGATCTGCGTACATTTTTTAATCTTCCTTGTAGGGGGAAGTATACGCCCTGCTCAGTCCTCTCTCACGGATGTCTGTCCGTAGACTGTATTCTCGTCTCAGACCTGTCGATTTTCCCGCTCTCGGCGGGATATAGTTTATTGGTCTTGCAACCCGGTCACGTACGGACGGAGTTGCTGGTTGATAGTGAATCAGTGAACAGGGAGTATTCAATTCCCTTGTCGGAGTAATTGTACATCATGCTTATAATGTTTTGCGGAATATTTTGAAAAATTGAAGGCGTCTGACGCAATTTTTTTGTTCAATGTATATAGATACAGGCAACCCCGCAATCATTTGCGGGATTGCCTTATTTGGGTTTAACGATGCATTATGATGGTTTTTGCTCCGATTTCAGTCATGAAATCATAGGTTTCCCGATCGCAGGTGAACAGCATAATCTGCATCTCTTCGGCAACCTCCGCCAAAGCTTTGCAGGCCCCCTGTTTCCGTTCGGAATCAAAAAACAGCAAAACATCGTCCAGTATTATGGGTAATGTTTCTTTGGAGAGTTCTTTTGCCACAGCCAATTTAAGAGAGAGGCCCACCTGTCCCGCAAGCCCGGAACTCCATTGATCCCCGGTTTTTACTTCGGTGCTGCTTTTCACGGCCACGTCTCTGGTTCTGGGATCGCTGTCCATGCGGTATTCCCCGCAGGTCATCATGTCCAGGTATCTGTCCGCGGTCTGAATCACCGCAGGCTGCATGTCTTCGTAGATTTCGTCGCAGGCCCGGTCCACAATCGTCTGTTCCAAAGACAGAACCCCCCATCTTCTGATTTGTTCGTCAAGTTCGGCTTCCAGGGAGCTTTTTTCGGTGTAAAGACTCTCGGTATCGGCGTCTTTCAGAATCTTGCTCTTTTCGTTTTGTACCTTTCCGATTTCTGTCCGCAATCCGCCGATTTCGTTTTCGAGATCTTCGGGTATTTCGGGCAATTCCTCATCGAGGTCGACTCCGGAGTTTTTCAGTGCTTCGTTGAAAGCATTCAATTTTACATCCAGTTTATTCCGTTCCGCTTTCATCGCAACTATCCTCTTCAACTCTTCCTCGGATCCGTAGGGCGTCAGATATTCATTCAGTTCGGAGTATGCCCTGAGATAATTTTCAGACGTTTCTTTCACAATTTTTTCTGCTTCAATCAATTTGGGAACGGATTCCGACACGGTTCTGAGTTTACGCACATCCTCGTCATAGGATGTGGGCGTCCATCCGACGGCGTTCAGCACATTTTTGAGTTCGGAGTTTAATTCTTGAATGATTTCGGACTGTCGGAATGCTTCCTCGGCATGGGCATCTTTGACGTTCTTCAAATGTCTGACTTCGTCTATGGCCGGACAAAGACGTATCGCATCGTTTTTGGACGTATTTTTCGGAAACCCTTTTGTTGCGATGAATTCCGGGAAATCATCTTCTTTGTCGGTTTTGTTTTGTACAAAAACCAATACGGCCCCGATGGCAATCGCAATCAATCCCACGGCATAAAGCGCGGTAACATCGGCGAAGAACGCGGCCGCCACGGATATTACGCCCAATACCATCGCGATAATCGGCACGGCTAATTTCTTTTCTGCTTTCGGCATCTTTGCCTTTGCCCGTTCAACGGTCTCCGGTCCCGTGTCGGCATTATCGATTAAGTCATCTGTCAGACGGTATTCCTCGATTAATTTCGATATCCTGCCGTTGACTTTTTCCGATTCTGTTTCGGCAACGTCTTTTTTTGACTCGGACTGTTTGTATGTTCCGATGTTTTCGTTCAGACGGATAATCTTGTCCTTGTTGTCTGCCAAAGTTTCGCAATTCACTTCGCCGATTTGTTCTTTTATGGATTCAAGGGTTTTATCGGCTTCATTTTTCCTTTCCAGTGTGTTGTCCGCTTTGTTTTTCAGTTCATTGTATGTGTCCAAACCATCGGTCGGGGCTTTATCGGCGTCGTTCATTTTTTTCCGTTCTTCGGTCAGTCCGGCTATATTGGATTTCACGGCAGTCTGAGTGTTGTGTACGTTGACCCGATCCAGAATCTCTTGGCGACGTTTTTGTGCGGCCGTCATTTCGGCAAGTTCTGACTTCATTTTTGTTTCTCTGTCCGTCAGTTCTTTGTATACGGGACCGTTGGCTTTTGCGATTTCTATTTTTTCGT
>DAHY01000001.1:27841-30955 GCA_002498605.1 Methanomassiliicoccaceae archaeon UBA404
TGATACATTTCGGCGGTAATGCCGGTAAGATTTTCGGGCATTACGCCGTTGTCGGAAGTTATCGAGTTTCCTTTCCGTTTAATCGTGAATTTTTCTCCCGCGTCGGTTATACAATCCACCTCTCCCGCGTCGGTGCTGGAGGGCTGAGGGTAAAGCCCTTTTCTTTTTCTTCCGAGATCGAACAAAGTCGTTCTTATGAATTCCTTGAAGGTGGTTTTTCCGCTTTCGTTTTCTCCGAAAACCACGGTTAATCCCGGATCTATGGGCCCCTCGTCTTTGTTATGGATTTTACCGAAGGAATGTATTCTTACGGCGTCAATCTTCATTCCGACACCTCCGAGAAGCGTTCCACAAGACTCGTTCCCGCGTCGGTAACAAGGTTTTTGAGTTCATCGTCACTCATTTTCTCAAAGTAAGACAAAAGGTGATTCCTTGAAACCCCGGTGCTGCAGATCATATCCGTCAATTCGTTTCTGTCGATTGTTTCAACGGATTCAGTAACTTCCATCACCTTGGAAAGCAAATCGTTGCCTCCGGAAACAGGCAGTTTTTCGGGTTTTGAACGTATGTCCATGCTTTCCACAATAGATCCGGTTCTGTGTTCTATCGTTTTGACAATATCGTCGTACTCCGATCTGATCATATGATTCAAAGGCCCCTTTCCGGTGATTGTCAATCTGATCACGGAGCCCTTTTCCGTAAAGGATAATACTTCATCCAGGAAACTGTTCAGATTATGCCCGGTGATGTTGATTTCTTTGTTTTCCCAGAGAATGGCGTGGGTGGGAACGAATTTCAGATTCCTTACGGCATTGTCGGCGACGGTGACAACATACACTCCCTTTTCTCCGGATTCCTTTATATTCCTTCCCTGGGGGTTTCCGGGATATACGACATACGGACGTTCATTCAGAATATCCCTTTTATGTATGTGTCCCAAAGCCCAATAGTCCACGTTTTTACCGGTAAAATCAATAAGACTGCAGGGGGCGTAATCGGAATCGTCCCCGCCGTCCACGTCGCAGTGCACGCATCCGATAGTGAACAGATTTCCGGAACCCGTAAGTTTGGATGCCAGATTTTCCTTTGTATGTTTGGACGTAAAACTTATTCCGACCAGTTCAACCTGTCCGCCGTTGTTTATATTGTGGATGAAGGTTTCCGGTTCCCCGCCGAATTCGTGGGCGTTGGGAGGCAGGGGAATACTGTCTTCCCAACCCGTTCTGAAATCATGGTTTCCGCGGACGATGTAACAGGGTACTTCCGCTTCCTTCAGCAATTCGGCGTATCTGTAACGGGTACGGGGAGTAACCGTATCGGAGTCGAACATATCTCCGGAAATTACGATAAAATCAACTTTTTCCGAATGGGCTAGGTCAATTATGTTTGAGAAAGATTCAAAGGTCGATTCAACCATTTTCTCTGCCAATTCTTTGTCTTTGGATCTCACACCCGCGAATCTGCTGCCCAGGTGCAGATCGGCGCAGTGGATGAATTTAAAATCGGACATGATTTCCGAATAGGTTCGGTATGGTATATAATAAACTCAAAGAGGTCACCGTATATGCCGAAACTGGGGTCTCATAGATTTGCGCACATCACGATTCAGAGCTTCCGGGTAAAGACTCATTTCCCGAGATATTCAGGTTTGAATTCCCCGATCTTAAACTCGATGTTTACCAAACAAGAGAACCCGCGGTGATAGAACAATAAATCCAGATAATAATCATGGTTGCCGACCATCAGACGATAGTTCTGACCAACAAATGTAAAATCCTTGCCCAACTCAAGAATGAAGTCTCTGATGTTCGAGATTAAAGCATTCTGCAGATCCTTTTCAGAGTACTCGTTCGGAAGATCGAGGAATTCCAAAACATACGAATCGAGAAATCTGTTCTTGACGCCATCGGGCACCGGAACGGGTTTGAGATTCTCTTTTGAGATCGTCGCTCTTTCGTAATACATGCTATCCAGCTGACGTTCAAGTTCCCTCGACGAATACTTCTCGTTTATTGCAAGATTAAGATAAAAATGCCGTTCTTCCTGCGTTTTGCAACGCGACGCCACCATGTAGTTGTTTGTCCAACTCAATTGTGTCAGCAGTGTCGACGCAATTTCATCGTTTGCATACAGCTCGTAAAAACGTCTCATCCTTTCAACATTGCGCTTCTCAAAACCCTTGATGCCGGGGTAACTCATCTGAATGGAGTTTGCTGTTTTCTCGATGTATTTGTCACCTCAATTGTAAATTTTGGCAGATTCGGAGAGGAATTTTCCGATATCGAAATACAACATTACCGATTCTTAGTTCACTTTTTTTGACAGCTCTTAATTTGGATTGCTCTGCCATCTCCGTGATACGTTTTCCGATATCTCCAATCGGCAGCTCAATACCGTTATTTTTTGGAGTGAGTTCTTTAGACATGATTCACATCAGAATGTAACGAAGAATCCGTCTGGCGGATTTGGATTTTCTTGAAAATAACCAACAAGTCCGAATCTAAAGGAAACATGACGGGAAACCCGGGGTTGTGAATAATATACTCAGAATACTTACCGATATTCCATCAATATGAAATGTATCAAGAACAGAGTCCGAAAGGAAGTCGAAAGAGGCTGTATAGGTTCCAATTCGGAATGTCCGTATCACCCTTCGCATTTCATCGGACAGGACTGTACCTTTTGCTATTGCCCGTTTTATCCCTGCAGAGACCCGCTGTTCGGAAAATCCATTGTTTCCAAGAGGGGCGGAGACATATGGGACTGTTCCGACTGTCTGTTCATACACCGAACCGAAGTCGTCGAATTCGTTATGAAAGAAATTCGCAGAAAAGGCATTGACGATTGTGACGATGCGGTCATGAAAGAAATTTTAGAAGAAGCCAAGAAAAGATTCTGGAGAAAAGGGAAAGCCCTGATGGTTCTGGGTGCGACTTCGGATGCGGGAAAATCCATCACTGTAACCGCACTGTGCAGAATTTTGCAGAGAAAGGGAATGTTGATTGCTCCGTTCAAATCACAGAATATGAGTCTGAATTCCAATGTAACCCGCAAAGGTTCCGAAATTGCCATGATTCAGGTGCTTCAGGCACAGGCCGCGGGATTGAAGAACAC
>DAHY01000020.1 GCA_002498605.1 Methanomassiliicoccaceae archaeon UBA404
CACCGACATATCGGAAAAGAAAATATTGGAACTTCTGTTCAGTATGAATCCCGATGACGAAGTCAGAAAAGCCTGCAGATCCGAGGCAATCAAAGAATTGGCGGAAACCCTGGATTCGGGGGTTGATGTGTCCATGATATCCCTCGGCGATATCGGGGTTTACAGCACATACATGTATGTTGACGATGAAATCAGAAAATTGGGTTATGAAACCGAAGTGATTCCGGGAATCACATCATTCTGCGGCGGAGCCGCGGAAGCAAGGGTACCCCTGATGATAGGCAACGAAGATCTTACGATAATTCCCATGGCAAAGCGGGACAACACCAGACTCGATTCTTTCCTGGCTTCGTCGGACAATATTGTCATTATGAAGGCCTGGGACTCCATGAAAGTTCTTGCGGATATGATGGAAAAGAACGGAATACCTTTGAAAAACGCCACCGTCATCAGCAACGTCGGTATGGAAGGCGAATACATAGGTCCGATCGATGTCGGCCGCGAATACGGATATTTCACAACCGTAATTGTGAAGAAAAATAAAAATGAGGATTTGAAATGATAACATTCGTAGGTGCCGGTCCGGGAGACCCGGAACTGTTGACAATAAAAGGAAAAAAGGCAATCGATTCCGCAGATGTGATAATCTATGCGGGATCTCTCGTAAACCCTGCCGTATTGAGCGGTGCAAAAAAAGGCGCTGTAATATACAACAGTGCGGAAATGAATCTGGACGAGGTTATTGAGGTAATGAAGGACGCCGAATCGAAAGGTCTGAACACCGCACGTGTCCATACCGGAGATCCGTCCATTTACGGAGCCATAAGGGAGCAGATTGACAGACTGGATGAAATGAAAATCGACAGTGTGATAATCCCCGGCGTAAGCTCTGCTTTTGCCACCGCGGCCGTGTTAAAAAAGGAATACACTCTGCCGGATGCCAGTCAGACCGTGATTTTCACCAGAATGGAAGGTCGGACTCCGATGCCCAAAGGAGAAAGCATCGAAGAACTCGCTTCCCATCATGCAACCATGGTAATATTCCTCAGCGTAGGATTCATGGACGAACTGACAAAGCAACTGATTGCCGGCGGTTATGAAGAAGACACCCCCATAGCCGTTGTATATAAGGCAAGCTGGCCGGATCAGAAAATAGTGTCCGGAACACTGAAGACCATAGCGTCCAAAGTGAAAGAAGCAGGCATCACAAAGACCGCTTTGACCGTGGTCGGCGATTTCCTGGGTGACGAATACAGTCTTTCGAAACTGTATGACAAGACATTCACCACGGAATACCGCAAAGGTACGGAGGAATAAACATGGCAGGAAAACTTACGGTCGTAGGATTCGGCCCCGGTTCCAAAGGGGACATGACCCTGAGGGCGGTCGAAGCAATCGAAAATGCCGATGTGGTTACGGGATACACTACTTACGTAAATCTGATGAAAGAGTATTTTCCCGATAAAAAATACAAAGCAACCGGCATGATGAAAGAAATCGAAAGATGCAGAATGGCCATAGAAGACGCGTCCACCGGGCTCAGTGTGGCTATGATCAGCAGCGGAGATTCCGGAATTTACGGAATGGCGGGAATCATTTACCAGTTGGTCGATGAGATGAACGCCGACATAGAACTTGACGTGATTCCCGGAGTGACCGCGGCATCCGCCGCCGCATCAATACTCGGAGCACCTTTGATGCACGATCTGGCTATTATCAGTCTTTCCGATTTGCTGACTCCTTACGATTTGATTATGAAACGCATTGACAGTGCGGGCGCGGGAGATTTGATCGTATGTCTGTACAATCCCAGAAGCAAAACCCGGAGGGAACATCTTCCCGAAGCCGTGGAAACACTTTTGAAACACAGATCTCCCGAAACACCTGTCGGAATAGTCAAAAACGCGGGCAGAGAAGGCGAAGTGGCCATTATTTCCACGTTGGGAAATATGCCGTACGATGAAGTGGACATGTTCTCCATCGTAATCGTAGGAAATTCCCAGACCTACGTTTCTGACGGTAAAATGATTACTCCCAGAGGGTATGAGGTGAAAAAATGAAGATATTGAACGTTAAACCCGAGGATATAGAAAAACGCAGTATGGAACTCATCGAAGAAGGACTCAACGGAAGAAGATGGCCCGAACCCGAGTTCTCGATAATCAAAAGATGCATACACACATCCGCCGATTTCGATTATGCCGATAATCTGACATTTTCCGAAGATGCGGCCCGCATAGGTATCGAAGCAATCAGATCCGGTGCGCACATCATCACGGATACCAAGATGGCTCTTTCAGGCATTAACAAAAGAACCCTGTCGGCTTACGGCGGAGAGGTTCACTGTTTCATCAGCGACGAATCGGTTGCGGAAGAAGCAAAAGCCAGAGGATGCACCAGAGCCAAAGTTTCCATGGAAAGAGGCGCGGCGCTCGAAGGCAAGAACATTTTTGCAATCGGAAATGCCCCCACGGCTTTGATAAGAGTGAACGAACTGATCAAAGAAGGCAAACTTGAGCCCGCTTTGATTATCGGCGTTCCCGTTGGATTCGTCAACGTAATCGAGTCGAAAGAATTGATTATGGATTCCGGCGTTCCCTACATCGTCGCAAAAGGCAGAAAGGGCGGTTCCAACATCGCGGCCGCAATCTGCAATGCCATGATGTATTACAAGGGCGAAATTTAAACACATTTCATTTAAGCCCGTGCCTGATTACCGCAGGTACGGGCTATCCTGTTTCTTTACCGAACAGGACATTATTTTTACGAAAAGCTCAGATTTTTTCGATGTTTCTCGTTTCTCCGGGTTCGAATCCTTCGGGTTTCCCGTCGGGATATTCCTCGCGACCGTCCGAATATCTGATGAAACGCGGCGCTTCCGGCGGCTGCACCTTATCAACAACGTTCCAGGGCCATACAACGTATTCGTCTTTTCTTATGTCGTTCATGGCCGCCCTTACGGATTTATCGTCTCCGAGAACCACCGGGCCGTAGGAAGACATTTTCTGCTTTATCGGTCTGCCGTCCAACAGCCAGAATTTTGACGGAACCTTTCCGTTTTTTATTCTGACATCCGCGTTGGATTTTAATTTCAAACGGTTACCGGAATCGGCGGCGAAGTCTTCGATTTCGGCGTTGCTTCCGGAAACAAAATACAGATTTCTGTTTATTTCGGGAGATCCGGCCTTCAGAACGTATTCCGCGTCTTCCTCCATCCTTATCTGAACTATTTTTACACCGTTGTCGGGATCGGCCGCCCAAGAGTCAGGATTGGGCACTTCAGTATTTATACCGTCATATGTGCCAGCATAGACAATAACTTCAGTTTTCTTCCCGTTGCCGTCATTAAAAACATCCCTATTTATATCATCCGTCCACAGCATATTTACCCTATTTAAAGACCCCTTCATTTCCAGTGGAAGATTAATCATTATCTGGGTTATGTTATTGGGATTCGGGCGGTCCTGAAACACCAGTGGATACATCTCGCTGTGCTGATATTTTCCCGAGGCCGTAACCCACTGCGCATCTCCGAAACCGAACCGGGACTGGTTGCCTTCGATATCGAAAGTATCAACGTATCCTTCTTCGGCAAGAGTGAAGGTTTCATAGCCCCAATGAGCATGCATGGGAAAGCCGGGAACAACCTTTCCTTTGTACATCCTGAAGCCGTTATGTTTTTTGTAATCGTGACCCAGATCTCTCCAGGCTATCATATCGTAGGGAGGGGCCTGCTGACAGTTTCCCTCGGGATAGTCGTCCCGGTGATGGGAAACGAACAGAAACGGATTTTCCGTATCCCAGTGCATGTCGAATTCAGCGTATTTCAGAACAACGCCTTTTCCCTTTTTTCTGAACGGCCACATACCGATGAAATTACGGCTGTATTAGAAATACCTAACCCTGTTGCACAGAGTTAAATAATACGCGCTTAATGGTTGTTTATGGAGCCTTCCGAAGAGAAAGGAATCAGATTGAACAAATACCTCGGCGATTCCGGCGTATCGTCAAGAAGAGCGGCAGACGCAATCATAGAGGAGGGCAGAGTAACCATTGACGGAAGACCTGCGGTTTTGGGCGACAGGGTTTTTCCCGAAAACACGGTATGCGTCGACGGAAAAACAATTGCGCCCGAGGAAGAGGACATTGTCATAATGTTCAATAAACCCCGGGGAATCACATGCACTTCAAACCCCGAGGACCCGGATAATGTGATTGATTTCATCGGACATCCGAAACGGATCTATTCCGTGGGCCGTTTGGACAAAGACTCCGAAGGCCTTCTTTTGATGACCAACAACGGATTTCTTGCCGAGAAAATAATGCATTCAAGCAACGGTCACGACAAAGAATACATCGTCACCGTCGACCATGACATAACCGATGATTTCATAAGAGACATGTCTCTCGGAGTGGCGATAATGGGCGGAAGTGTGGTTACCCGCAAATGCGAAGTAACCAAAGTCAATGACCGCGAATTCAAAATTATACTGAAGCAGGGACTCAACCGTCAAATCAGAAGAATGTGCGACACTCTCGGATATACGGCCATAGGCATAAAGCGGATAAGGGTCATGAATCTCGAACTCGGAAACATGGGCATCGGGAAATACAGAAACATTACCAAAGCCGAACGTGCCGAATTATACGAAAAATTGAATTTGTAATCCGGGTCCTTTGATCATCGGAGTTGTTATTCAAAGTCATTGGACCAATCATCCATTTAGCACGAACATTTCTGAAAGTATTATTTAGTATGATTCTATTCACAGATTAGTGAGAAGGATTGCCATATACGGAAAAGGCGGGATAGGCAAGTCCACAGTCTCGTCGAACATAAGCGACGCAATATCCGACATGGGTTTCCGTGTCCTGCAGATCGGATGCGATCCCAAAGCCGATTCCACGAAACTTTTGATGGGCGGCAAGGCCCCGGATACGGTTCTTGACAGGATGAGAGAAGGCAACGTCTCTTTGGACGATGTGGTTCACGATACAGGCCGTAATGTGTTCTGCGTGGAATGCGGAGGGCCCAAACCCGGCACCGGTTGCGCGGGCAGAGGCATAATAGCGGCTTTCGACCAATTGGAAGATCTGAACGCAATCGAAGTCATAAAACCCGATGTGATAATTTACGATGTTCTGGGCGATGTTGTCTGCGGCGGATTCGCTATGCCGATCCGCAACGGTTACGCCAAAGAAGTTTTTGTGGTCACGTCGGGAGAAATGATGTCGCTGTACGCCGCGGACAATATCCGTCAGGCGGTGGAGGGATTCGGCGAAGACGGCTATGCCGAGTTCGGCGGTCTGATTCAGAATTCCCGCGGTATAGACGATGAAAACGAAATCGTCGACAAAGCCGCATCGGAGATGAATTCCCGCGTGATATACCGGTTACCGAGAAATCAGGCGGTTCAGGATGCGGAAGCGGCGGGAATGACGGTTGTCAGACACGCTCCCGATTCGGAAATGGCAAAAAATTACAGATTATTGGCTGAGGAAATCCTGCGTAAATCGGAGGATTCCGAAGGCGGAATGAGATTAAAAAAATAAACTGAGGAAAAACAATGAAAGGAATAATGTTTATAGGACACGGCTCCAGGTTCAACCACAACAAAGAAGCCGTCGAACAGCAGGCGAACGCACTCAAGAAACGCACTTCCATCCCTGTTTGGACCGCGTACAACGAAACAACCTCGCCCCTCGTGGATGAAGTGTTGGAAGAAATGGTAAAATCCGGAGTAACCGAAGTAATCGCGATACCGTACTTCATAGCATCCGGACTTCACATCACCCGGGACATTCCGCGGAAACTCAGCATTCCCGAAAACTCCCGCGGCGGCAAGACCACCGTGGCAGGAAAAGAAATAACCGTTCATTTCGAAGGACCCATCGGAGAAGATCCCAATCTGACCGATATACTCGAAGACAGAATCAAAGCATCCTGTGAAGGAAAGAAAGCGGCGGTTCTGGTTGTGGGTCACGGTTCCCGTCTGCCGTACAACGAAGAGATTATCAAGCTTAATGCCGAAAGATTGAAAGAAAGAGGTTATTCCGACGTTTATTACGCATTCAACGAATTCAACGAACCTTACATTGACAGCGTAATGAATGAAATCGTCAAAACCGACGTGACTGATGTTGCGGTTCTGCCTCTTTTCATAGCCTCCGGCGCCCACATCGGTGAAGAAATTCCCGAAACTCTCGGCATACCCCCGAACACCGACGGCGGAGTCAGCAACGCATTCGGAAGAGAAATTAACATTCATTACGCCATGCCCGTCGGCAAGGAACCCCGCCTTACGGATGTTTTGATCAAAAAACTGGAAAAGTACGGAATATGAAAATCCTGCTTCTCGACACCATACACGGCGGAGGGGTCCTGGCGGACAAATATCCGAAACAGGGCGACTCCGTCACATGTGTGGATGTCTACAATATTACGCCGGAAGAGGAACTGTCCAGATTGAAAGACAAAGGATATTCCGTCTGCAAAGAGGTTCCCAAAGGCGAATACGATCTTGTGTTGATGCCGGTGCACTGTCCGGACAGATTTCTCGAAGGCGTAAAGTACGGCGAAAGGAAATTCTTCAGTCAGGCCGTCGGAGAACTGATAGACGACAAACGTTTCAGAATCGAAGTCACCGGCGTCAAAGGAAAAACAGGATTCTGCGGACTTATGTCACATATTCTGACGGTTGCCGGACACAACGTGCTGTTGCACAGTTCGAAAGGCAGAGGGTCCTGGAAAAACGGTAAGCTGACGGATGCCGAAAAAGTGAGCATAGCGCCGCCTCACATGCTGACGCTGCCGGACAGCGAACACGACATCGTAATCTGCGAAATATCCCTGGGAGGTTCGGGAAAGGCGGACATAGCCTGTATAACGAATCTGCTGGAAGATTATCCGATTGCCGCCGGAACAAGGAAGGCATCCGAAGGAAAAAAGGCAATACTTTCGGATCTTAACGTGGTTCCTTCCGACGAGGTCGGTTTCTGGAAGTCCTTCGGGCGCGGCGAAGTCAGAGGATACGGAAACAGAATAAAATTACTCAACAATCCTTCGCTCGGAGAATCTCTGAAAGTTCACGTGGATTATAAGAACGGTTTTGACGTCAGTATGAAAAACAATTATCTGGCTCTTGAGTACGTCGATGCTTTTGAAATGGCGGTCGAAGTCTGCGACATTATGAACGTTCCGTCCGAATTCCTGAAAGAAGGACTTTCCACTTTCGAAGGAATGGGAGGACGGGGCGAAATATACCGCGAAGGGAAAAGATGGGTTGTCAAAGAACGGAATCCCGGTATTTCCCGGCGTTCGGTGGAAAGAACCTATGAGACGCTGAAGCGGATGAACTCCCTTGAAAATGCCGTTGCCGTGCTGGATCCCGTAAACCGGAAGGTCTGCAGCAAAATGGATGTGGGATCGATAGAAAAGGTTTCGCGGGAGTACGGAGTCGAACTGATCATCACCGACGGCTCGGGAACCCCTCCGAAGATTCCGGAATCAGAAGGACCGTTGATTCTGTTCGTGAAAGAAGGCTACACATGAAGATAATACACCCCCGTCCGAATCCGATTATCGCCGCAATGTACACTCTGAGGGATATGAATGTGGACGTGGTTGTGATTCACGGTCCGGCAGGATGCGGATTCATGGCCTCTCGTTCGTTGGAACAGGCCGGAGTCAGAATCGTTACGACGGCTCTGTCCGAAACCGACCTGATATTCGGAGGTTCGGAAGAACTCATCAAAACACTCAAAGAAGTCGACGAAAGGTTCAATCCGAAGACCGTTGCGGTAATCGGAACCTGCGCGAGCATGATAATCGGGGAAGACATGAAATCTTCCATTAAAAGAGCCGGATTGAACTGTACCGTTTTTCCCGTGGAAGTTCACGGCTGCATGGCAAACAATACCGAAGGAGCAATCAAAGCTTTGGAAGCCGGACGCGACGCAGGCATAATTTCCCCGGAAGAAACAGAGCGTCAGATTAATCTGATGAAGGCGGCCACCGAAATGGAAAAGAAAAGGGGATTGGCCAGCAAGCCGTACATGAAACCCTCTGTCGGAGCCACCAAACTCAATGTCTGCAAAAAGATATGCGACGCGCTGTCGCAAGACAAAAAGGTCGCGGTCGTGCTTAACGCAAAAAAAGAACTGGCATACAGGTTTGCGGACATGTTTCTCGCAGTCGACGAAGCACGTAAAAAACTCGGCGGAGAGGTTTTCTTCGTTGCAAATCTCGATACCGAAAAAGGGCTTCCGAGAATCCGCGGTTATGCGAAAAATATCCTGGCACAGTTGGAAGACGAAGGAGTATTGCTGAATTCCAACACCGGAGGCCTGGACGAATACGCTTTGATCGGCGACGATTTGAAATTACCGGTTGAAAGTTTTAATCCCGACCTTACGGTAATCATGGGAATCTGTCATGCCTATCCCGACATAAAAGAAGACGATATACTCATCACGGATCAGCCGAGACAGCTCTCCAATTACATTAATTCCGGATTCCCGAATTCCGTCGGCGAAATATCGTCCCATTCTTTGGTTATGGGCACCGACACGATTATTCCGTTGGAAACCGCCGATACCCTGAGAGAGCTGGTGAGAGAAAATTGAAAGGAATCGTGATAGCGGGTACCGGCAGCAACGTCGGCAAGACTTCCATAACCACGGGAATTCTTTCGCTGCTGTCAAAAAAATATAAAGTACAGGCCTTCAAAGCAGGCCCGGACTTTATCGACCCGATGTATCATTCGTTGGCGTCCGGCAGAGCCTGCAGAAATCTCGACTCGTTCATGATGGACGAAGACACCATTCGGAAGGTTGTCGGCAATGCATCGAAGGATGCGGACCTTTGCGTCATAGAAGGGGTAAGGGGTCTCTACGAAGGATTTTCCGCGGAGACCGATGTGGGTTCCACTGCGGGTTTGGCGAAGATACTCGGATTCCCGGTTATTCTGACCGTGGATGTAAGATCTTTGAACAGAAGCGCCGCCGCAATAATCAACGGATTCACCGATTTCGATCCGGACGTGAATATCAGGGGTCTGATTCTCAACAATATTTCCGGCAAACAGCACGAAGACAAAATCGATGACGTAATGAAACGGTACTGCAGGCAGGAAGTTGTGGGAAAAATACGGAAACTTCCCGAAGGTCCCGCAAAACGGAGAAGAGCGGGATTGGTCACTCCCGATTCCGGAGAATGGGATTTATCCCCCTTCGAAGAAATGGCGGAAGGCATTGATTTGAACAAATTGATGAACGTCGCCGAATCTTCGGATTCAGATTTGCCGACCGAGGATCTTTACGTCAAAAGAAAGGCGGGGATGACCGCCGCCGTTCCAATGGATGACGCATTCTGTTTCTACTACAGGGAAAACCTGGAGTGTCTCGAGGCATCCGGCATAAAAGTGAAACATTTCTCGCCTGTGGCGGGTGATACGCTTCCGGATGCGGATATGTACTATCTCGGGGGAGGTTATCCGGAGTTGTATGCGGAGGAGATATCTTCAAACAAAGATTTCATCGAAGGTCTGAAGAACAAAGCAGAAGAAAACATTCCGGTTCTGGGGGAATGCGGCGGACTGCTGGCTATGTGCAATAACTTAACAGACGCGAACGGTAAAAAACACAGGATGGCAGGGATATTCGATGCCGAAGCCGAGATGACCGAGAAACGTCACGGACCCACCTATGTCCGTGCCGTTCCAAACGAAAATAATCCTCTGTTCGACTTACCCGTAAGAGCTCACGAGTATCATTATTCGACGGTAATACCGAAGAACGATTCCGTTTACGGTTACGATTTATCCCGTGGGGCCGGCATAAGCGGAATGAAGGACGGTTTTATATTCAAATCATCAATCGGGACATACATGCATCAGAATGCATTGTCTCAAAAAGATTGGGCGGGCGGATTCGTTTCCGGGTGCAAATAATAAAATCAGCCGATTCTTTCGATAAGGCCTTTGGACAGTTCCAATTCTTCTTCGGATATGCTGAGGGAACTTTCCAGATCGTATTCCTTTATTTCGCCCATGCATTCGACCTCGGCACTGATTGTCCCGTCTTCGGCGGCTTTGAATTTTACGGTTATAGGCGTATCCTTCGTGACGTTCTCCGGTAAATCCATGTCGAAGGCTCCGATGTATTTTCCCTCGATTTTGTATATCCTCGTGTCTTCTTCGGAACGCGGTTCGGAACTTTCGTATATCTCTATCAGGACGGAAGGTTGTCCGTCGGTCACCGGATAATAAATCTTAACGTTTTCCAACGGCAAAGTTTCGTTTTTGTATATCATGTTGGAAATCATTTCTTTGCCGGCATAATCGACTCCGACACCGAAAGTTTTGCTGAGGACGTTTTTTACGCTGATGGGACACGTTTCTCCCTTTTCGGTTTCTCTCATTATTTTGTATTTTGCGAACAGCGCGGCGCCTTTGGCAACGGATCTGTCGGGATCGAAAAGGCGCACATTCGCATTAGGATAGAGGTTCATGATTCCTTTGATTATGTGCGGCATTCTGCAGGAGCCGCCGACAAGAATGATATCGTCTATTTCGTCCATTGTCATTTCAATGGATTTAAGAACATTTTCCATAACGTCCAAAGTGCGTTCGAACAGGTGAGCCGTGGTTTCCTCAAACTCGTCTCTGCTGACGGAGTAGATTATGCGTTCGTTTCCCACGTTCATGGATCCCCTTGTGGAATCAGCCGTGGTCAGTCTTTTTTTGATGGATTCGGTATCGACTTCCAGTGTCGCGGTTGCTTCTTTGTCCTCTTCCAATTCTTCCAAAGGTACTCCGGAATCATGTGAAACTTTTTTCAGTATAAGAGTAGCCAACGCAACGTCCCAGTCTTTGCCTCCGAGCAGTCTTTCCCCGTCGGTGGCAATGGCTCTGAACGTGTTTTCGGATATTTCCAAAATCGTAACGTCAAAAGTCCCGCCGCCCAAATCGTAAACCAAAACTCTCTTGTCCGATTCATCTAGACCGTATCCGAAAGATATGGCGGCCGCGGTAGGTTCGTTGATTATCGTCACGTCCTCCAATCCTGCGATTCTTCCCGCATTTTTGGTGGATTCCCTTTCGTTCTGTCCGAAATATGCCGGGCAGGTAATAACGGCTTTTTTGATCTCTCTGCCGTGAACTTCGCTGAAGTCGTTCAGTATTTTTTTAAGAATGGCGGCGGATAAAGTAACCGGGGTATAAATCCGGCCGTCAACTTCGGCTTTGAACTCAGTGCCTATATGCCTCTTTACGGACATGAACGTACGGTTCGGGGGATACATGGCGGCAACATCCTTTGCAGGCGATCCAACGATAATTTCATGATTTTCATTGAAAAGTATGACCGACGGAGTGGTTTCTTCCTGTTCGAAATTTCTTTCTATTACGGGATCTCCGGTACCGTCGATATATGCCAAGCAGGAGTACGTTGTGCCTAGGTCAATTCCTACACTGAGTTCCTCTTCCATACCCATCTTCATTCCGTATTATTGCTGTTTAATATAGTTCTATGGTTCTCATTCAATAAGTTGTTTTCATAGGTCTGCGGTAAAAATCACTGACACACCGGATTCGGAGCCGAGCATGAGAATTCTTTGTTGAATCCGTAAGCCCTGATTCCGTTCAGTATCGCAATCGCGGAAACCCCCACGTCCGCGAATATCGCAAACCACATTCCGGCCAATCCCAAAACCGCCAATCCCAAAGCCAGGAATTTGACGCTCAGCGAAAATACTATGTTCTGATATGCGATTTTCCTCGTATCTCTGGATATCTGTATCGCTTCGGGTATTTTGCAGAGGGAGTCGTTCATTATCACAACATCCGCGGCTTCGACCGCACTGTCGGAACCGATTCCTCCCATGGCAATGCCCACGTCGGCTCTTGCGATGGACGGCGCATCGTTGATGCCGTCTCCGACATAAAGCAGAGTTTTACGGCTGCCGTCAAGATAATCTTCCAATTTTCTGAGTTTGTCCTCGGGCAGAAGCTCACTGTGGAATTTCTCCACCCCCACTATTTCGGCGATTCTTTCCGCCGAGGCGGCGGTGTCGCCGGTCAGCATAACGATTTCATTCACGCCCATCATTTCCAATTCTTCAATCGCAACGGCGGAATCAAACTTCGGAGTATCGGAAATGGTGATTCTTCCCGCATATACGCCGTCAATCGCAACATGTATGTTCGTTACGTCTCCCTCGGCGGTAACGGATTCGATTCCGATTTCTTTCATCAATCCCGCGTTTCCGGTATGAATCGTTTTTCCGTCCACCTCGGTGATAATGCCTTTTCCGGGTATGTTTCGGGATTCGCCGATCAGGGAAGCATCCACGGCATCTCCGTAATAATCGATTATTGCGCGGGAGATAGGATGATCCGATTTGTATTCGGACATTGCCGCATACCTCACAAGTTCTTCTTCGGAAACACCGTTCGGATATATCCCGGTAAGATTGAAAGTGCCCATTGTCACGGTGCCGGTTTTATCCATGATAACCGTGTCTGCAAAAGCCAGTCTGTCCATTACCGCGCCTCCGTTGATCAGAATGCCGCTTCTGGACGCCCGACCCACTCCGCAGAAGAACGTCAGAGGCACCGATATCACCAATGCGCAGGGACAGGATATAACAAGCATTACCAACGCCCGGTAAACCCATACGTCGGCGGGAAGACCGAATGCAAGCACGGGAATAAGCGCAACGGAAATCGCGGCAATAACCACTGCCGGAGTATAATACCGGGCAAACATCGTGATGAACTTCTCGCTTTCGGATTTCTTTGCACCGGATTCTTCCACCAGTTCCAAAACCCTTGCCACCGTGGAATCTGAATAAACCTTATCCGCTTTCAGCGTAAGGGATCCGGAAAGATTTATGCTCCCGCTGAGCACGGAATCTCCCGTACCGGCATCTTTCGGAAGCGATTCTCCCGTCAGTGCCTTCATGTCCAGAGAAGAGGTTCCGGAAACAACGGTTCCGTCGATGGGTATGCGTTCTCCGGGGAGAACCGAGTAATAATCCCCCACAACAACATCTTCGGGCGGAATTTCGTATTCCCGGTCATCTCTTATCACCCGGACGGAAACCGGTTGCATTTCAACCAATTCCGATATGGACTGTCTTGATTTTTGAACCGCGGCCTGTTCGAACAGCACCCCGACGGAGAAGAAGAGCATAACCGCAACGCCTTCGACGCCCGCACCTATCAGAAATGCTCCCGCCGATGCGATTATCGTAAGAAAATTCTCATCCAGTATCATGCCGTATCTCAGACTTCTCGCGGCGGCAACCGCAACGGTGTATCCCGCCGCGGCGTACGCCGCCAGAAGAATCGCCAATGACAGAGACGGATGTCCTGTGTAATGCAGCAGAGTTCCGGGAACGAACAGCAGAAACGAAATCAGTACTTCGACGGATCTGCGGTTCAATCCGTCACCTCCCGGACATCACGGCGTCGGATGCGATTTTCTTGATTATCTTTCTTGCTTCGTCTTCGATTTTATCGATGTGGGCTTCATCCGCATTAATGATAAGGCGCTGAGACATGAATATAACCGAAACGGATTCCACTTCTTTTATTTTGGAAATCTCTCTTTCGATTTTTCCTCCGCAGTTGCCGCAATGCAAACCTTCCAGTCTGTATGTGAATTTCATTCCGATTCCTCCGAAAGATGTTCGACCGCGATGTCTATTATGGACTTTACGTGATCGTCACTAAGCGAATAATACACGAATTTTCCTTCTCTTCTTGATTTGACAAGATTGGAATCCTTCAATATTTTCAACTGATGCGACACGGCGGAATCGGACATGTCCAAAGATTCGCCGATGCAGCAGACGCACATTTCACTGACCTCCAGAGCCATCATTATCCTGAGTCTGGTATAGTCGCCGAACAGACTGAAGAATTCGGAAAGATCCGTTACGGATTTTCCCTCGGGCAGATTCTTTTTTACAAGTTCGACAACTTCGCGGTGCAGGGTGTGAGTACAGCTGTCATCAAATTCTGTTTCGTCTTTCAATTGAATACCTGTTCAATTGAATGAACGTTCAATTATAAAAGGACAAGCCTGCGTTTATTTTATGAATATGAAGAATATGTATAACCATGAATCCTGAACAAGCTGAGAAATTGTGCAGAGAAGCGATTATGTTCATGATGGGATCCGACGGAAGGGAAAAATCTCCGGAAGAAACAGTTCGTTTGTTTTCATCGGTGGCCGAAGCGGGATATCCTTCGGGCATGTTCGGATTGGCAGAGGTGCTCATGGTCGGTTTCGGTACGCCGAAAGATTCCGAACGTGCAATCAATCTTTATGAAAAGGCGGCGGAAACCGGTCATGTGGAATCAAATTTCAGACTCGGTATGATTCACACCGGAGACTACGGATTCCCGGAAAACCCCGAGGCTTCGTACAGACACTTCAAAACAGCCGCCGATGCCGGAATGACTCCGGCGTACGCATACGTCGCGCAGTATAATTTTCACGGTTACGGCACCGATGTGAATTTTGAAAATGCATTCGAATTTTTCCTGAAGTCCGCCGAGGCAGGAGATCCCGTTTCGATGTTCATGGCGGGATATATGCTGGAAACCGGCACGGGAACCGAGAAAAATGAAGAAAAAGCCTATGGACTGTTTCTGAAGTCCGCGGAAATCGGAATACCCGAAGCAATAATGAAAGTCGCGGAGCTGACCTACACAGGTCAGATCCCGGGCGGATTCGAAAAAGCCTTCGAATGGTTTGTCAAAGGGGCCGAAGCCGGCATCACAGGAGCCAAGGTCAGCGTCGGTACGCTGTATTACGAAGGCAAAGGCGTCAAAAAAGATTTCGGACGTGCCTACGATTATTACTCGCAGGCTTCGGAAGAGGGGGATTCGGACGCTTCGTTCATGAAGGCCAAAATGGAACTTCAGGGAATGGGAACGGAATCGGACCCCGCTAAAGCCATAGCTACCATGACAAAAGCTTCCGAACAAGGCAACGAAGAAGCAAAGCAGTTGCTGAATGAACTTCGCAAAGCCCAAAACACTCAGTTTATCGAGATTGACGAAGGAAGTTGAAAAATCACTCTTCGTAAACTTCGAAATCTTCTTTTCCCACGCCGCAGTCGGGACATTCGAAATCATCGGGAAGATCCTCGAATTTTACGCCCTCTTTCTCTTCGTCGTAGATGTATCCGCAGACTGAACAGATGTACTTCATAAAACGCGGACAGGTATTTCTGTTTTTAATCCTATCCGTTCTTTTTCGGCAAAATCAGGGATTTTTATATTTCGAAGCTTTCGGATCTTTGATTACTACGGAAAGAATCAATGCGATTACCGAGAATATAACGCACAGTATGACGGCGGTCGACCAACCGTTGGTGAATTCGGCAAACGAAAGCAAAGCAAATTCTTTGCCCGGAGCTCCGGAAGCGAACGAGAAGACCGAAGCAAAGAATGCGGTACCGACGCCTATGCCGAGATAAGTCGACAGGGCCATAACCGAAGAAGCTATGCCCGTATGACCTTTGGGTGCCTGTTCCACAATGCGTCCGGCCATGGGTCCGCCGGCGAATCCCCAACTCAGTCCCATCAATATTATGATGGGAATCAGAATCCAATTTCCGTTTTCAGGCGACATGAACCACATTATTGCGTTATACAGCGCTATTGAGACGCATGCCGCAATGGCAAAGAGGCGTTTGCCGTAGGTATCAGAAAGACGTCCGAATATCAGGCAGGTGGCCGCGGTTATTATGGAAGGCACAAGCAGATACATTCCGCTGATACCCGGAGAGAATCCCAATATGAGATTCATGAAGAACGGCAGGAGATAGAATGTTCCGGCGTATGCTATGTTGAACAAGAGGAAAGATATGAAAACCGAATCGAACCTGAGGGATTTGAAAATCCGTACGTCGATTATCGGCAGTTTGGTTCTGAGTTCCACGATTATAAAAACCGCAAGCGATGCGATACAGGCCAATCCCGCAAAAACAGCAATCATGCCGTTTTCGGGAGTTCCCGACATTTCCAAAGCGAATACGCCAAAGACTATGGCGGCGAACAAAGCCAGCCCTCCGGCAAAATCCACATGGGTTTTTTCATGCTCTTTATCGCGGGGAACAACATACAGGGCAAGAGGAATTGCCAGCAATCCGATCGGAATGTTGATCAAAAATATCCAATGCCAGGACAATAATTCGGTCAGAAACCCTCCGAGGGCGGGACCCAGGGCATATCCTATGGAACTTCCCAGAGTAACCACGCTGAGTGAAAAACCCAGTTTCTCCCTGGGCATGTATTTTACGCAAATCATCGGTGCCGCGGCGGCCAGCATCGCCCCGCCCACCCCCTGAACGATTCTGGAAACAAGCAACATCGTCAGCGTTGTGGATATTCCGCAAAAGAATGACGCCAAAGTGAATACGACAAATCCGGATAAGAAGATTTTACGGAGGGCTCCTTTGTCGGCAATCCGCCCGAACAGCAATATAAGTCCGGCCAGAACCATGAAATAACAGACGGTGACCCAGGAAGCGGAAGCGGTATCCGTGCCGAGACTGGATGCTATGCTCGGCAGAGCTATGTTGACAATACTGCCGTCCATACCGTCCATCAGGACAGCGACGGCAACCGCAACAAGCAGAAGCCATCCGGACTGAACCCTGTCACCGCTCATAGAGCGTCCAAGTACAGAAAATATAATATTCTTTCTTATTAACCATGCAACATTCGGAAATAACCGACGGAAAAGCCGATTTCATACTTCTTTCGAATCAAGAAGTTCTTTCAGATTTCTTAGCCTGTACGTGCAGTCGTGGTATCCGTTTTTCCCTCTTTCGACGAAAGCGCTGTCGATTCCGAAAGCTTCGGCGGCAATTACATCCGTATCGCTGTCTCCGACAAACAATATGTCTTTTTTCTCCACATCGTAAAAAGATGCGCAAATTTCCAGGCACTCCGGGTCCGGTTTCTGCTTTTTTACCGAATCGTATCCGACTATGTGATCGAAGAAGCCGTCCAAATTGTGTATTTCCAAAACATTCTTCGTTCTGCAGACTCTGCTTTTTGTCGCAATGCACATTGAAGCACCCCTCTTTTTCAATTCAAGAAGAGCGGGATATGTATCCGGATACGGGAAACTGTATGCGTCCATGGTTATCTCGTACGCGTTGTAAACAGTCTTTTCGAATGTTTCGTAGGTAAAACCGGGATTATCGAATCTGTTGTAAGTGGATTGAAGAGATTCCCTGATGTAATCCGACAGGTCATCCGAATCGTATTTTAAACCAAGTTCGTCCAAGGCCTGTTTGTAACACATTTTCAGACCGTTCAGGGAATCCACAAGTGTCCCGTCCAGGTCGAAAATGTACAGCAAATATCTCTTCATTTCACTGTCGTATCGGTACGCACCTATTCAGATTTAACCCAATCAGGGCAAACAGGCGGTATTCATTCTCCCCGTTCGGACATGGACATTCCGCCGACATCGAGTTCGTCTTTGCTTATGCCCACCATGGCTTCTCCGATATCCCTCGAAACTTCGGCTATTACGTCCGGATCGTTGTAATTGGCAACGGCTTCAACAATGGCGGAAGCACGTTTTGCCGGACTGCCGGACATGAAGATTCCCGAACCGACGAAAACACCGTCGGAACCCAACTGCATCATGAGCGCGGCATCGGCGGGAGTGGCAACGCCTCCGGCGGCAAAGTTCACTACCGGAAGTTCGGCATTGTCTTTGACGTATCTGAGCAGATCCAGGGGGACCTGGTATTTTGCGGCCGCGTCGTATATTTCGTCGTTCGTCATGGAACTGACAAAACGGATGTCCGAATCGATCATTCTCATGTGGCCCACGGCCTGAATGATATCCCCGGTTCCGGCTTCTCCTTTGGTTCTTATCATGGATGCGCCCTCTCCGATTCTTCTGAGGGCTTCGCCCAAGTCTCTGGCACCGCAGACAAAGGGGGTTCTGAATAAGGTTTTGTCTATGTGATATATCTCGTCGGCAGGCGAAAGAACTTCGCTTTCATCGATGAAATCGATTTCTATCGCTTCCAGAACCTGAGCTTCGACGAAATGTCCGATACGGCATTTGGCCATTACAGGAATCGAAACGGCATCCTGTATGGACTCTATCATTTTCGGATCGCTCATTCTTGAAACCCCGCCCATGGCCCGGATATCCGCGGGTATCCGTTCCAACGCCATTACGGCACAGGCACCGGCGTCTTCCGCTATGCCGGCCTGTTCGGGATTCGTGACATCCATTATGACGCCGCCAATCAATTTTCTCGCAAATTTCCTGTTCTGTTCCTGTATATTATCGTTCATGTTTTTTTACCAGCTGGTTATAACGCATAATCCGTGGACATTTTACTTAAATTCATTCATGGCAAACGACGTGTTTGCACATTCTTTAATACTAATTAAGTCGCTCCGAAGACAGATATCATGAAAACCGACATCGAGATAGCTTACGATACCGAGGTCAGACCCATATCCGAATTGGCTTCGGATATGGGGTTGGATCGGGAAGACATCGTCCCTTACGGAAAGTACATGGCCAAAATTCCGTTGGATGTGCTCAAACGTTATGAAGACAAAAAGGACGGTAAACTGGTGTTGGTCACGGCGGTTACCCCCACCCCCGCGGGCGAAGGCAAAACAGTAACCACGATAGGTTTGGTACAGGGATTGGGAAAAATCGGCAAAAAGGTAATGGGGGCCCTCAGAGAGCCGTCCCTGGGTCCGGTATTCGGAATAAAAGGGGGTGCCACCGGCGGAGGTCTGTCGCAGGTGTATCCCATGTGGGATATCGATTTGCATTTTACCGGAGATATTCATGCCGTATCTTCCGCCCATAATCTGCTGTCCGCCGTTGTGGAAAATCATTTGGTCAAGGGAAACCAACTGAATATCGATCCGACAAGAATCGTTCTCAAAAAAGCAATGGACATGAATGCCAGGGAGCTCAGAAACATAATCGTCGGTTTGGGAGGGCGCACGATGGGCGGGATACCTCACGAAAGCGGTTTCCTCATCACCTCGGCTTCCGAAATCTCTGCTATACTGGCTCTTTCAACCGGATATGAAGATTTACGTTCAAGACTGGAAAAAATAATTGTTGCTTACAACATAAACGGAAATCCCGTAACCGCCGGGGATTTGGACTGTGTCGGAGGCATGATGGTACTGTTGAAAGACGCATTGTGTCCCAATCTGGTTCAGACCCTGGAAGGCAATCCCGTCTTCATACACGGATTTCCGTTTGCCAACATCGCTCACGGAGCCAACAGCATTCTCGCAACAAAATCCGCTTTGAAGCTTGCCGATTACACCGTAACCGAAGCGGGATTCGCATCCGATTTGGGCGGTTCTAAGTTTATGGATATCGTATGCAGGCAATCCGGCATATCCCCGGACTGTGTCGTCATCGTCGCATCCTCAAGAGCGCTTATGATGCACGGCGGTGCGGATTTGAAAGATGAAAGCACAATGACTTCGGATAATCTGAGAAAGGGACTCGTCAATCTGGACAAACACATCGAAAATATGAGAATGTACGGCATACCGATAATAGTCAGCATAAACAAATTCGAAACCGATACCCAGGAACATATGGACATAATAAAATCCCGTTGTTCGGAACTCGGTGTCAGAAGTGTTGTTTCCGAGGCTTTCCTGAAAGGAGGCGAAGGTGCAAAAGATCTTGCGCTTGCCGTAGTCGAAGCATGCGAGGAACCGAAGGATTTCAAATATCTTTACGATTCGAACGAATCGGTAAGAAACAAGATAGAAATCATCGCAACAAAGATATTCGGAGCGGATTCGGTTACCTACGCCCCGTCCGCGGAAAAGACCATTGCCGACCTGGAAAAAAGAGGATTCGGGGAGTTGCCGATATGCATAGCGAAAACACAGGCGTCTCTGTCGGATATACCGCAGTTGAAAGGTGCGCCCAAGGGATGGGAGCTGCACGTCCGCGAAGTTCAGATATCCGCCGGAGCCGGATTCATCGTGCCCGTATGCGGCTCCATGTCGCTGATGCCCGGACTTCCCGCAGTGCCTGCGGCAATGAATATGAATCTCGGTCCGAACGGCAGAATCACCGGGCTGCACTGAACTTATCTGCTGTCTGCCATATCGTACCAGCGGTCGGCTTCGTATTTATCGACGTAGACTCCGTCTCCGGACGAATACATATTGCCCAGAAGCAGCTGTGCGCCTTTCTCTCCGTTCATGGCCGCCGAAACCAGCCAATCCACCGCACGGTCCACGTCTTTGTCGACTCCGCATCCGGTTTTATAAAACTGACCCAGTACGAACTGTGCGTTGGGATGGCCCTGTTTTGCCGCCATCGTGATCCATTTGACGGCTTCCTCGAAATCCCTTGAAACAGACTCCCCCTCAAAATAAATAAGACCCAGCGAATACTGTGCCCTGGGATCTCCCTCGTCTGCGGGTATTTTGAAAAGTTCTATTGATTTACCGATATCCCTTTCTACGCCGAATCCGCGGAAATACATCTTACCCAGATAATACATGGCACTTCTGCTCCCGCTGTCCGCAGCTTTGGTGAACCAACTTACCGCGGCCGCAAGATCTCTGTTTACGCCCTGACCTCTGGCATACATCAAACCCAAACAAAATCTGCCATCTCCGGAACCTTCGGTTGCGGCATCGGAGATAACCGAATAGGCCTGCGCATAATCCTTCTCGGAACGGCTTCTCAGTACTGCCTTTGCCCATTCCAGAGACCCTCCTTTATTCGAGGCAAAATAGGATTTGACGTCTTCCATGCGAAGTAGAGAACCGTAATCAATATATTTTTACTTAAGCCAGAAGTCAAAATTTCCGTAAAGAGGACACAAGCGGTTACCGGTCTGGGTTGAACGCACCGATTCCCAATCGGTTTAAAATTAAAATCGGATATATTTTAACAGTACTGGCATATGAAAATGTATTATTTTCATAATTTTATTGATTTTTTCAAAAATATTTATTTTTTTAAAATTTTTCACAGAAGTGTTATTATATTATACCTAAAATCCGTTATCCTGACATTAGGTTGTGATGATTTGAAAGACCCCATTATGAAGGATGCGGAGGCAGGGGACGCTTATGCTGCGTTAGGTGTAGCATACATGTATCATCACGGCAAAGGATACGATTACGATTTGGGCGAAGCAATCAGATGGTATCTGATAGCGGCCGAAAACGGCTGTACCAGAGCCGAATGGGAAATTGCTCAGATGTACCGTGACGGTGTGATTTTCGCCCAGGATATATACCAGTCTCTGAATCACCTCAAAAATGCGGCCAACGGAGGAAATCCGGAGGCACAGATGGCATTGGCTCTCGAATATATGAAAGGCGTTCTGGTTAACAAAGATTTTAAAACGTCTTTTCTTTGGATGACCCGATCGGCCAAACAGGGAGTGTCCATGGCACAGTTTTATCTCGGATATATGTACACCAACGGCATCGGCGTGGACAGAAATCTCTCCGAGGCCGAGCGATGGTTTTCCAACACCGCAATATCCGGAGACGCGGATATGTTTATGGAAATAGGTCTGATGTTCGAGTTTGCTCTTGACGGCATATCAAGAAACAGGGATGAAGCAATCCGATGGTACAACTATGGCGCCAACATGGGGCACGAAGGTTGCATATTACTTTTAAAATTAATCAGGACGGAATCCAAAGAAGACAGGGGAGACACCCTGGAAAATAAGATGAAGTATCTCAGCGAAGCAAGTTCCGCCATGGAGAGAAAAGAACGGGATTCCGCTTTTATCCGAGCCAACGAATACCTTGACAACGGGGACTTTGAACAGTCGTACAAGAATTTTGAAAAAGCCGCGGATTTAGGCAGTCCGGACGCAATGTTTTTCATGTCTTTGATGTACAGAGACGGTCTGTGCGTACGGCGGAACATGAGAAAATCCCTTGAACTTCTTGCCCGGGCCGCAAACGCGGGATCCGTCGATGCTCAGTTCATGCTTGCAAGGCTGTACGACGAAGGCGGAGGTTTGGCCGAAAGTGAAGTCGACGCAATAAAGTACTATACGATGGCCGCCGCAGGAGGGTATCTTACAGCGTTCTATTATCTGAACCAATACATGGAGCACCCCGAAGTTCACGTAAGACGTTCCATCGGAAAATACAGATGATTTCCTTAATTGGGTGTCATCGCATTTTTTAAAAAAAACGAAATTAATTTTATCTGAGATGTTCTTCAGGGCGTTATGACGGTAATCAAAGAAGGACTCCGCTATGCCAAGGACGGAATGTGGGTAAAAATTGAAGGAACGAAAGCCGTTATCGGTATTTCAGATTCCGCCCAGGACGACCTCGGCGAAGTAATCTACGTTCAAACCCCCGTAATCGGAAGAAATGTTTCGAAGGGCGATGAAATCGGAGCGCTTGAAAGCTTCAAATCGGTAATTCCCATTGTTTCGCCGATCTCGGGAACCGTGGTTTCAATCAACAAAGCCCTCGAGGAGGAGCCGTCTTTGATGAATTCATCCCCTTACGACGAAGGATGGATCGCAGAATTCGAAATTGCTCCCGAAGGAATCGAAGGATTGTACACCGCGGAAGAATACAGGTCTTTGTAATGTACAATAATATACATCACATAACTAAAAGAATCACTACTAATATATTTGAGTTAACTATTCGTCATAACCGAACACCATGGAAATGAACGAATATCAACTGGAGAACATCAAACGCGTATTGTCGACGATAAAGGAGGACAGTCCCTTTTATTCAAAAAAATATGCGGATGTCGACGTCTCGGTTGTGAAAGATCAGAAATCTTTTGAAAAATTGCCTTTTACCGACAAGGCGGATCTCAGGGAAGCTTATCCGTTGGGATTGGCCGCCGTCCCCGAAGAAAAAATCGTCAGAATCCATTCTTCTTCGGGCACCACGGGAACTCCCGTTATTATCCCGTACACCCGTCAGGATATCGACGATTGGGCGTTGATGTTCGAACGCTGTTACAGAATGGCGGGAATAACCGAAAAGGACCGACTGCAGGTGACACCGGGTTACGGCCTGTGGACCGCGGGAATAGGATTTCAGACAGGTTCCGAAAGGCTGGGCGCACTGACTTTGCCGATGGGGCCCGGAAATACAGAAAAACAAATCCGATTCATGAAGGATTTTCAAACGACGGTACTGTGTTCGACGTCTTCCTACGCATTGCTTCTTTCCGAAGAAATCAAAAAAATGGGTATCGGCAAAGAGCTTGCTCTCAAAAAAGGAATCATAGGTTCCGAAAGATGGGGAGACAAGATGCGCAAAAGAATCGCGGGAGAGCTCGGAGTCGAATTGTACGACATATACGGACTCACTGAAATATACGGTCCCGGGATAGGCATAAGCTGCGATTACGACAACGGAATCCATCTTTGGAACGATTACATTTATTTTGAAATAATAAATCCGAAAACGGGAAAGGTTTTACCCGACGGAGAAGAAGGCGAGCTGGTAATCACAACGCTGAGGAAGGAAGGGGCTCCGCTGATAAGATACAGAACCCACGACATTACGAGAATAATTCCCGGCAGGTGTCCCTGCGGTTCCGAGTATCCGCGGATCGACATAATAATGGGACGCACCGACGATATGGTCAAAGTCAAAGGGGTAAACATGTACCCCGCTCAGTTTGAAGAGGTTCTGTCGGAAGTCGAGGGTACGGAGTCCGAGTATCAGGTGATGATAGATCATCTGTACGGAAAAGACATTCTTACGTTATATTTTGAAACGGGAATGCCCGAAGATTCCTGGAAATCTTTGGAAGACAAAGTATGTGCCAGATTCAAAACTCTGGTGGGTGCGACCATAAATCCCAAAGCCGTGCACATAGGCGACCTTCCCAGAAGCGAGAAGAAAACCAGCCGTATTTTCGATAACAGGTATTGAAGGCTTATCTCTTGGAGCCGCCAATCATTACGAGATATGCCAGCAGCGCTTCCAACTGAATGCGTTCGTTGCTTCCTTCCACAATACGGAATTCGATTTCCCCGGTCTTGTCCACAAGTCTGACTTTCTCGGCGTCGGTTATGCTCAAGTCAAAGAAAGAGGAGTGAATCTGGCGTATTATGTCCTGTCCCGACAAACCGAACTCAATCATGGTATCGTCAAGCTTGTTTCTTGCAAGAACAAAGTTGCCGTCGAGAGCGGTTTCAAGAATTTCTTTTACGATTTCGGGGTTCGCCATCCCCGTGGTCTGGTAAATGGCGTCAATATCGATTTTTTTGCCCATTGAAGCCGCAACCTGCAGAGAGTTCACGGCTCTGCGCATATCCCCTCTGGCAACGTGAACAAGGCCCTGAAGAGCCTCATTGTCTATATCGACGCCTTCGGCGTCTATGATGGTTTGCAGATATGTCTCAACATCTTCCGCCGTCAGGGGTCTGAAACGGAATATGGCACATCTGGATTGAATGGGATCTATGATTTTTGACGAATAATTGCAGGATAAAATGAAACGGCAGATCTTGGAGTATTTTTCCATGGTTCTTCTCAATGCGGCCTGGGCTTCGCTGGTCAGCGAGTCGGCCTCGTCCATGAATATTATTTTAAAATCCGCACCGGACAAAGGAGCGGTTCTGGCGAATTCCTTTATTTTCCCTCTGACTACTTCGATTCCTCTTTCGTCGGAAGCATTGAGTTCCATCACGTTGCCTTTCCAGCCCTCGCCGTAAAGTTCTCTGGCCAAAGCGAGAGCGCAGGTGGTTTTTCCGGTACCGGCGGGACCCGTAAAGAGAAGATGGGGCATGTTTCTGGATTCCACGTAGGATTGTAACCTGTCGGTAATGTTTTTCTGACCAACAACATCCTTCAGACCCTTGGGTCTGTACCTCTCAGTCCAGATCTCATTCATTTTATCAACCGTCCATATCTCTGCATTATGTAATATCTTTCCCTTATTAGGGCGGGGATATCATCCGATATTTCGGCCGATGCTGTTGAGAATAGTTATACATTCCTTTGACATTAGGCTGTATATGAAGATATACGACGCTTACAAATTGGCTATCGAGACGGGCAGAAAGAACGATCCCCGTCCGGTATCCGAAGTGGAACTCGCCATGAAAGAGGAGAATGATGCTTACGAAGCACTTTCCGATGATAAAAAACAGTATTTCGATACGGAAAGACTGTGGAACCCCTACAGCGATTCAAGATTTTCCGCAATGATAGAAGAAGCCAAGGAATTGGATGCGGTGAGGTTTATGTGGGGTATCGACATAGGTACCGGAGAGATGCTTCTCGCAGACCGTCTCAGAGAAAAAGGAGAGACTGTTTCAGCGGTTGTGGCTCATCATCCCACGGGTCTGTCGAAAGTTCCGTTCCCCGGCGTCATGCGCATACAGACCGACATGTATGCGGCCGACGGGGTTCCGATAAATGTCTGCGAATCCCTGATGGCCCCGCGTATCGATTTGGTTACCAGAAACGTAATGGGAGCGAATTTCAATCAGTCCGCCGACGCGGCAAACCTTCTGGGAATACCTCTGTTCAACATCCACACGCCCGCGGACAATATGGTTCAGAAATATATCGACAATATTCTCGAAGAGCTCGAACCCAGATCTCTCGGCGACATTATCGAAAGACTGTACAAGGAACCCGAATACGCAATGGCGGCCAAAATGAACAATCCCCCGACCATAATCGTCGGTAACAAAAACAGCAGATGCGGAAAAGTGGTTTCCAAAATGACCGGCGGGACCTCCGGTCCGAAAGAAATGTACGCAAAGTTCGCACAGGCCGGCGTAGGTACCGTTGTGGGAATGCATTTCCCCGAGGATCACATAGAAGAAGCCAGGAAAGAAGGTATTAACATAATCGTTTCGGGTCACATGGCTTCGGATTCACTCGGAATCAATCTCATTTGCGACAGATGGGAGAAAGAAGGCATTGAAGTATTCGGCTGCTCGGGTCTGATTCGTCACAGCAGGAACTGAGATGTTTGAAAAGGCCTCGGTAATCGTCCGTAATGCCGAAAGTCTTTCTTTCGATTACGTTCCTCAAACTCTTGTTCACAGAGAGGAACAGAGAACCAGATTGGAGACTTACTTCCGTCCTTTGGCCGAAAGCGGAAGACCCTGTTACGCATACCTCACGGGAAGTGTCGGAACAGGCAAAACCGCAACCGCCAAACGGTTCAGCGAAGACATGGCGGCGTACTGTTTCGAGGCCGGACGGCCGATTGAAACCATATCCGTGAACTGCAGAAGCAGGAACACGGAAGCCGGAGTGATACTGGAACTTGTCAGAAATTACGACAAAGGATTCCCCGAAAGAGGATTCTCCCCCGATGAGATGATGAGATCCTTCAGAGCTCATGTGGAGAAAGGTGCCAGACCCGTTTTGCTGATACTTGACGAAGTGGATATTCTGTTGAAAAAATCCAACATAGATTTGATTTATCAATTAACCAGATTTTCCGAGGACGCCAGGGGAAAGGCGGGAGTATCTCTGATACTGATATCCCAGTACCCCATATACGGACTGTTGGACGAAGCTTCGCTGTCGACGTTCGGACGGGGAAACGCCATAACATTCAACAAATACACGCGGGACGAATTGTTTTCCATTACGGAAGCCAGAGCCGAGGAGGCGTTGATCGAAGGCCGGTATGCCGCGGACGCCGTGGATCTGATTGCCGACGTTTCTTCCGAATACGGGGATGCCAGATTCGCAATAGAACTTCTCAGGGATGCGGCTTCCATCGCCGAAGGACACACAGAGGGTTATCTGGATACCGAAGACGTCAGAGAAGCCAAAGCCAATATCAACAGCGTGGTCACCGAAAGCAAACTCCTGGGATTGGACATCAACAGAAAGATTGCTTTATTGGCAATAGCCAGAGCTATGAAAAATAATCTTTACATCACCATAACCGCAGCCGAAAAGACCTACGGAGTAGTTTCCGAAGAATACGGGAGAACGCCAAGAAAATACACCCAGTTCTGGACGTATATTCAGGACATGGATCGACAGAATCTGTTGGAAACCGTTGTTCGGAACGAGAAAGAAGGCGGAAGAGTTACGTATATTTCGTTACCGGACATTCCTTCCAAGGTATTGGCCAAGAAACTGGAAGTTATGCTCGAAGGAAAGGAATTCATAGCATCCGATGTAACGGAGCTTGATTGAATGAAGTGCGATCTGTGTTCTTCCGAAGCCGTGACGCTTATCGAATACAACGGGTCCCATCTTTGCGGTCAGCATTTTATTAAATACGTTGACCGAAGAGTCAAAAAAGAAATACGGAAACAGGTTCGGATAGATTCCGGGGACACTGTTGCCGTCGCTGTTTCGGGAGGCAAAGACAGTATGGTCACGCTCCATATTCTCAACGGGATATTCGGTCCCCGTCCCGATGTGACGTTACATGTAATCGCCATTGACGAAGGCATCGAGGGATACCGTCCCCCCAGCATCGACGTTATAAAAAAATATTGTACCGAAAAAGAAATCCCTCTGAGTATTCGAAGTTTTTCGGAACTGGATCTGACCATGGATGCCATAGCCCCGGTGTCCGGTGATAATTCTCCCTGTACTTATTGCGGTGTTTTCCGCCGCAGATTAATGAACGACGAAGCGAGAAAGATAGGCGCGAAATATCTTGCAACCGGACACAACCTTGACGATATGGCCCAATCCGTAATGATGAATTTTGTCCGAGGGGATGTCGAAAGACTCGCCAGGCTCGGACCCCATACCAGAATAAGGGAAGGACTGATACCCAGATTCCATCCCCTGAGAATGATTCCGGAAGCGGAATCTCTGTTGTACGCCATTGTATCCGGAATACCGTTCTGGGACGGAGAATGCCCCTATTGGACCGAAGCTTTGAGGAATCAATACAGGGAGATAATCGACGAACTGGATATGAGAACGCCGGGTATAAAATTCAGTATATTGTCATCATACGATGAAATCAGGCCGATGCTTTATGAAAATTATCCTTCGGCCGACACGAACATCTGCGAATGCGGAGAGTCCTGCGTAGGTAAAAAATGCAGAGCATGCCAGTATGAAAAGAGTCTGAAAGAAAGAATTTTTCAACGCTGATCACAGATCCACAAAGGGAACCAAATCGCAGCATCCGCATTTGTTGCACATGGTCAGGCAATCCGCGGAAGACAGACCGTATTTTTTCATTATTTCTTTCTGTTTCAGGGTCAGGCGCATCGCTCTTTCGGTTGTGACAGGTTCGGGTTTACCGACGGCGGCCTCCAAACTCTCGTTGCTGGCACCTCCGGTTCTCAGGGCTCTCAGAACGGGTATGACACCCATGGCGGAAAGTTTCTCCGCCATATTCAATACCGTTTCGTCCGATTCTCCCAAACCGTATATTATGTTGGATTGAACATTGCCTTTTCCGAAAACCTCCACGGCTTCTTTCAGGCGGAGAAGAATGGAGTCCAAATTCAAATCGGGACAGACTTTCCGGAATATTTCGGGGTCCGGAGATTCCACATTCAGTTTTATTTCCGTGGCTCCGGCATTTTTCATTTTTTCGATGTCGTTCTTCGATGTAACGTAAGGTTCCAATCCGATCGGTATATCGGGAAAAGATTTTCTTAACGATTCGGTGCAGGAGATAAACATATCCACGGTTTTTTGGGGACTTTCCACGACTCCGCTCGTCAATGAAACGGCATCCACCCTCATTCCGTCATCCAATGCCTTTTTCACCATATTCACAATCTTTTCGTCGGTCAGATTTTTTGTTATATCCTTATCCAATCTGGGCGAAGCACAGAAAGCGCAGTTGAATATGCAACGCTGGTCAAGATTGAAAAAAGCCTGATCGGGACTGTGGTAAACCACGGGTTCGATGTTCACGTCTTCAAGAAAAAGTTCCCCTTCGCGGTACAGCGAATATTTTCCCCCCGACTCCCGCAGTTTGAATTCGCCAGTATCGTAACTTACGGATTTCTTGACTCTGGAGCCTTCGAAAGCGAATACCGCCGAAGCCGAACCCGCCCCGGGTCCCGCCGTAGATCTGGATAATCTGCAAGGAAAGACGAAGCCCTTGGGCAACAGTATTCCGCCGCCAAGAGCCAGATCCGATTTCTTACGGGCAATCAGATTCTTTTCCATTTGGCACCGTCCCCCGAATCCTCGAGACGTATGCCTGCTTCTCCGAGTCTGTCGCGAATCAGATCCGACAGGTCGTAAGCCTTGCGCTCTCTGAGTTCGGCCCTCAGGTCTATGAGTATCTCCATAACGGAATCCAATGTTCCGTCGTCATCGGAAATCTCGGGATAAATGCCAAGAACGCGGTTAAATTCATCCAACAGAGAAACGTATATGCCCGCACCTTCTTTGCTCAGGGTTTTCTCCGCCATGGATTTGTTTGTTGTTCTTGCCAACTGGAACAATACCTCAATGGCGGCCCTGGTGTTGAAATCATCATCCATGGCGGCGATGAAATTCTCTCTGTATTTTTCCACCGCGTCCGAAACATCCTCCCCGCCGTCCGGACCCTGTTTCATGTAGGCTCCGAGATCGGTGTAGTTGTTCACCAGCCGTTCAAGGGAATTTTTCGCGTCTTCCAACATTTCCTCGCTGTATAACAGAGGACTTGTGTAATGGGTGTTCAGGAAGTAGAATCTGATGGCATGTTTGTCGTATTTCTCGGCAACATCCCTTACTCTGAAGAAATTGCCCATGGATTTGGACATCTTCTCCCCCTGTACCTGCAACATTCCGTTGTGCATCCAATATTTGGAAAGTGGTTTGCCGGTAACCGCTTCGGTCTGCAGTATTTCGTTTTCGTGATGAGGGAACACCAAATCGTTTCCCCCTCCGTGAATATCAATTTCGTCTCCCAAATGCTCCCGTATCATTGCGGAACATTCGATGTGCCAGCCCGGACGCCCTTCGCCCCAGGGGGATTTCCATGAGATTTCCCCGGGTTTGGCCGATTTCCAAATTGCAAAATCCATGGGATTTTTCTTGTTCCCGTCCAGAACCACTCTGCCGGAAGATTCCATGTCTTCTATCTTCTGATTCGTCAGTCTTCCGTAATCTTTCACTTTATCCACCGAGAAATAGACGCTGCCGTCTTCGGTTACATATCCGAAACCGCTGTCGATGATTTCTTCGACCATTTTTATTATGGCGGGCATTTCCTCGCTGGCTTTGGGATAGTAATCGGCTTTGTTTATGCCGAGTTTCTCCGCGTCTTCAAAATAATGCCGTATATAGCGGGCGGACAGTTCGAGAGCGTCGATCCCCTCCTCCGCCGCGCGGTTGATTATCTTATCGTCAACATCGGTGAAATTCGTATGATGGACAACGTCGTATCCGCGGTATCTCAGATACCTTACGATGGTGTCAAACACAATCATGCTGCGGGCGTGTCCCATGTGTATATCGTCGTATACGGTGACCCCGCATACGTACATCTTCACCTTTCCTTCCTCAAGGGGGACGAATTTCTCTTTCTTCCCCGTCAAAGTGTTCTTAATCACTATAGACATTAAATCGAACCTCTATGTTGTATGTTATAGATAAATCGACGCTGTTTATTTTTTAGCCGACTTCTTCAGAATCTCAACCTCTTTTCTCAAACTTTCGATTTCGTGCCTGAGTTCAAGAAGGTATTCCTTTACGGGATCCGGCAATTCGTCGTGTCTGAGCTCGTTGTGGGCAACGCCTGCTTTCCTGGCTACTTTGCCGGGTATACCCACGACCGTGCAGTCGCTGGGAACGTCCTTTAAAACAACGGAGCCGGCGCCTATTCGGACCCGATCTCCTATTGTTATGTCCCCCAAAACCGTGGCGTTGGCCCCTATCACGACTTTGTTTCCGATCGTCGGATGTCTTTTGCCTTTTGAAAAAGACACCCCTCCGAGCGTGACTCCCTGATAGATCACCACATCATCGCCTATGATTGCGGTTTCTCCTATCACAACACCGGTGGCATGGTCGATGAAAAATCTTTTTCCGATTGTGGCTCCGGGGTGTATATCGCATCCGGTGAGCTGATGCGCTTTGTAATTGATTTCCCTGGCTTCCATCTTTTTACCCTGTTTCCAGAGTTCGTGACTTTCCCTGTACATAGAGACTGCGTGAAGTCCCGTATGGAACCTGATGGCATCTTCCTCATCCATTATGGCGGGGTCAAGTTCCATTGTCGCTGCCAGGTCCTCGGGGTCGATTTTCATAATTACATCATCAACAACTGTATTATTTAGTTATCCCGCGGATTATTGGTCAAAATCATCTTTGATATTGTCCGTGAAATCCGCGGACGGACAGGGACCGAAACATTCTCTGCAGAAAATACATTCGTCTTCGTGTATCTCCACCTTTCCGTCTTTCATGTATAACGCGCCGGGTCTGCATCTGGCGACACACAAACCGCATCCGACGCATTGTTCGGCTCTGACGATAACCTGCCAGGCATGATTCATGCGTCTTTTGGCATCGGCAACCGCGCCGGATTTCGATACGATTGCGCCGTCACGGTATATGGTGGTATAATCGGCGGAAACGTATTCCCCGTCGGGATCGACTTCAATAATCCAACCCAAGGCTCTGCAGAACGGTTTTACTTTTTCCAAATTTATCGGGCGGGAAAGAGCGGCTTCCACGCTGTATCCTATGGTACAGGGGGAATAACCGTCCTGTATTTTGATTCTCAAAGGACCGCCCTCTTCGGGAGCGGAGCGTTTTGTAAGATCCGAAACATCTTTTCCTGTCACTCTTTCCACCTCTTCTCTCATTGACGCGGGAGCGTTTTTCCATCTCCACAATCCGAATTCTTTCCATTCCGCGGGCAGACCTTTGTCCTTTGCGTAATTTTCCAGAAATTCGTCCCATTTCGTATATCTTTCATTGTTTTTCATTGCTTCGAATTCTGCCAAATCCGATGCGGGACAGAGGAAGCAACCTATTCTGTCAAGTCCGCGGGTGTACCATACGTTGTAAGGTTCCTTTTTGCTGAAAATGTACAGCCAAACGTGCATGGCTGACCAGTTCTGTATCGGCGAAGCTCCCAGCTGACCCGGGGTCCAGGGATTTCTCCAAATTCTGGATTTCGCCTTTCTGGCTTCGGATTCGTATTTCCTTTGACCGATGAACGACAAAACTCCGTCGGGGAAGTTTTTGGTTATTGCGTTCACGGTGGGGCCGAGTTTGTTGGTTTTGCAGCACCATCTGTAATCCTTTGCGGGCGGACCGAAATAAACAAGATTTCCGAAGAATGCGTCGGCGGAGGCCTTTTCTTCGATCAATTTCAAATCATGTCTTTTTACCGTGTCATGAACGAACCGAACCGTTTCATCGAATTCCAATCCCGTATCGACAAACAGCACGGGAAGTTTCAATCCAGCATCCAAGGTCAGCAATAAAGTTGCCTGACTGTCTTTTCCCCCGGAAAACGAAACTACCGCGGGCAACTTATTTTTTTCAATCGTATTTTTAATGAATCCTACGGCTTCGTTCACTCTGTCGTCTATAACGGGCCGATTGACTTCGACGACATAGTCCCAGGTATGTTTCTGCGGACGTTCGATAAGCTCTTCGGGTTTGTACCATCTGGGTTTTACCGCGATGCCCCTTCCCCCGACCATGTCGGGTCCGTTCATTCTGGCACTTCCCGCGGCAACTATCGTGCCGTCGTTCGTTAAGATTACGACTTCGTCCCAGGGTTTTACGTCCGGATGAGCCGAAGAAACACCGGGTGCCATGAGATTTTTACTGTCCTGAACGTATTGTACGGCGCCGTCGTCGCATACCACGTAGCCTTTGCCGATAATGCCTTTGAGGCGCATGGCGCCCTGCATTCTCAGTATGGCCTTCCAGCCGTCACCCAAATCATATCTCATGGTTGCGACAACCACGCCGTCGCACACAACTTCGTCCATCCGATCGAGACCGGGAACTTTGTTCAGTATCACAATGTGCCCTTCGGGCAGAACGGCTTTTCCGGAACCTTCTCCGTAAGAACGGTCCAGGGCATTTCTGATTCTTTCGATATCCCCTTCGAATGCGGGTCTCGAATCCGCGGGAGGGGTCAGAATAACTTCTTCGGTTTCGGAATCACAGATCGGACAGCGTTTGCTCTCCAGAATCGGGAGATTGCAATCACCGCACCATCTAAGGTGATTTTTTCCGAGTCTTACGGCAGCCATGTTTCATTCCATAGAACAGAGGTATTAATTTTCTTTTCCGTTCCTTTGAATCGGAACCGATGCTCTTTTTCGGTTACGCCGGCAGATTCGATATCACTGTTGTAAAATTCACTGAATCCATAGCAGTACGTAAAAAATCCGTCGAAGGAAGTTTCAGGATTAAAAATTGATTAATTGCACATAAACATACATCAATGTACATAATTTATTATATTTCATATTACTTGGTGGGTTAGATAAAGGAGACAAATCCATGGAAGGAATCCAATCTCAATTCAAAAAAAGATACGTAATACTGCTTGCGGGGATGATAATTCAGCTTTGTGCCGGCGTTATATACATGTGGGCGGTCTTCAAAAATCCCGTTTCGGCGTATTTGGAAAAATCCCAGTCGGATATTGCGTTGGTATCCTCGGTGATGCTTGCTTCCTTTGTCATCGGCATTCTGTTCGGAGGAATTCTTCAGGATAAGTACGGTCCGAAACCGATAGCGCTGCTGGGAAGCGTCATTATGTCTTCGGGAATATTCGCAACTTCTCTGATAACCCCGAACACCGCGCCGTTGATTTATCTGACGTACGGAGTAATCGGAGGACTGGGCGTAGGTATCGTTTATCCATGCACCATAACCTGTGTTCAGAAATGGTTCCCCGAAAGAAGAGGATTCGCAACCGGCGCCATGGTCGGTGCTTTCGGATTCTCGTTGGTGATATTCACTCCGCTGGCAACCTCCCTCCTGGAAGGAATGGGCGTTCCCGGCACTTTCAGAATATTCGGTATAACATTCATGATTGTATGTGTCGTATCATCGTTGATTCTGACCAATCCCCCTGCGGGATTCGCAGTTCACGGAAATGCTTCCAATCCCGAAAAGAAACAGTACACTCCGTCGGAGATGGTCCGTACAAAAGAATTCTATCTGATTTCGGGTTCGCTGTTCCTTGTATTGCCGGCGTTCTTCATACTCAATCCTCACCTGGTTACGTTGGCAACCGAGAGAGGTTTCACAGAATACGCAACAATGGGGGTTATGATAACGGGTCTGTTCAGCGCTCTCGGCCGTCTGCTTATAACGTGGCTGTCGGACAGAACCGGAAGAGTCGCCGCCATGGTTTTGATTGCGGTGATAACCGCGGTCGGCGTATTCGCGTTAATCGTTGCAACCGGAATGATGTTCCTTGTCTGCGTGGCGATAATATCATTGGCGTTCGGAGGAGCATCGGGGACATACGCTGCGGTCACGGCAGATCATTTCGGCACCGAGAACATGGGAACGAATTACGGGATAGTCATAATGGGATTCGGAGCCTCGGCGCTTTTGTTTCCGGTAGTATCGAACATGATATCCTCTCCCGGCGACATGACCAACGCGTTCCTTCTCGCGGCGGCCACATGTATCGCGGCTCTTGTGCTGGTACTGATGTTGAAAACTTCGGAAAACAAGACATGAATATTAATAATTGTTAAACCTGTTCCGACGTTGAAGGAATCGATATGAAGAAAGTACTGAAGGCTTCGAAAAAATCAATGGCAATGGATTACGCAATACGAGAGATTAACGTACCCGCCGAAGAAGCCGCCAAAGCAGGAAAAAAGATTATCGGTCTGAACATCGGAGATCCCAACAAATGGGATTTTGAAACTCCGGAATATTTCAAGGACGCCCTTCGCAAAGCGGTTGACGAAACAGACAACGGTTACGGGGATTCCCAGGGTAATCTGGATTTCAGGGAATCCATCGTCAGAAGAGAACATGCCAAACACGGCATCGACATAACCGTCAACGATGTGCATATTACCAACGGAGTCAGCGAAGGGATAAACATACTCATGGGAACCATGCTGGAGGAGGGCGACGAAGTGCTCGTGCCCGGTCCGGGATACCCTTCGTATTCTCAGTATATCGGATTCTACGGAGGGAAAGTAGTTCCTTACCGTCAGATGGAAGAAGAGGACTGGGCGCCGGACACGGATATGATCAGAAAAAGAATCACCGACAAAACCAAAGCGTTGGTTATGATCAATCCGAACAACCCCACGGGTGCGGAGTACGAAGCGAAACACATCCGGGAAATCGGGGATATATGCGCGGAATACCAGATTCCTCTGCTTTCCGACGAAATATACGACAGACTCGCTTTCGACGGAGACTTCCATTCCGCTTCGAGACTAAGCAGTGATGTTCCGAGAATAATATTCAACGGATTTTCTAAAGTTAATTTAATGCCCGGCTGGAGAGTCGGTTACTTTTACTACATGGACGAAAACGGTCTGATGGACGAGATACGGGAGGGGGCGATGAAACAGCTTCGCGCAAGAATCTGTGCGAACGTTCCCTGTCAGCAGGCCGCAAAAGCATCCTTGGAAGGACCTCAGGATTATATCGTGGATATGAACCGCAAACTGAAAGAACGTGCCGACTTCTCGTACAAGAGACTGAACGAGATTGACGGTATAGAAACCAGAAAAGCGCAGGGCGCGCTGTACATGTTCCCGAAAATCGATCTGAGAGGACGCTGGAAATCCGACAAGGATTTTGTCCTCAACCTGATAAAGGAAGAAGGCGTGGTTCTGGTCCACGGTTCGGGATTCTGCGAAGAATTCGGAAAGGATCATTTCAGAACGATTCTGCTGCCGCCGCTGGAAACACTCGAGGAAGCCTACGACAAGCTCGACAGATTCATGAAAAGACATTCCGGTTGATTCTATTCAGGGAATCGTTTACGCTTCCGTAGCGGATACGAATCACAGAAGGATATTCGGAGTATATATCGATAGAATCAGAGATATTGTTGAATTTATATCCGAATCGAAAATTTGACAACCTTTACCGAGGAAAAACTGCAAAAATCTGAAATTTTTGTAATAAAATTACTTCATGTTTATTGAAGCAATTTAGTGTTTGTTATATATAACATAACATCATATCCATCAGGGGGCTTTTTTTGCCGTCAAAGACAGTATACGCTACACTGATATCGATAGCCGTGTTGATTTCCGCAACCGGGTTGATACTTGGAACAGAATCAAACGAATTTAACGTAGAGACCGATGAATTTGTGATTCCGTCTTTGTATGACGGAGCGGATCCTCCAACGTATGAAGGTTTCACATATACCGTATCCGACAATAAAATAACGATAACCGGTTACACAGGATCCGAAGTCGACATCACGATTCCATCCGAAATAGAAGGGAAGCCTGTAACCAGGATTGGTAATAGTGCCTTCAAAGACAAAAACATTGAAAATGTAGTGATATCGGGGAACGTCACCGACATCGAATCCAGTGCGTTTTACGGGTCCGGTTTGATCTCTGTAACGATTTCCGAAAGTGTTACACGTATTGCTACACAAGCATTCAGAGATTGTAAAAGTTTGGAAATCCTGGTAATGGAAGCTACTCTGTCGACCTATGGAACACAGATGTTCTTCAATTGTATAAAACTCGATAATGTAGTTTTGCCGGAAGGGTGGAAATCCATACCGGGACAGATGTTTACCCTTTGTTCAAGTTTAACGAACATAACCATACCTGAAAGCGTTACTAAGATTGATAATTACGCATTCGATCGATGTGAAAAATTGGTTGGAATCGAAATACCTTCTAATGTCACTACAATAGGCAATTGCGCATTCGAAGAATGTGTTAAGTTAGAGAATATCGTAATACCTTCCAAAGTAACATCCATCGGCTCAAAAGCCTTCGCTGATTGTAAAAAGCTGGAACGTATCAGTTTCCTGAGTGACGAAGCCCCGGGAATAACAAATGACATTTTTAAATCCAGCAATCGGGTAACAATTTATCACAAGAAAGAAGCTACGGGATTCGATCAAGGAATATGGGGCAGTCTCTCTGTCACTAAAGTTCCGGTCCCTGCATTGAATATAATCGACGAGCTGGAAGCAAAGTCGGAAAATTCCAACAGTATTCGTTTAAGTTGGACATTTTCCGACACGGCTGATGAAGTATATAGCAGCGGAATACCTCTGACACATCAGATATTTTACAAGATTACAGACAGCGAAGAATGGATTGAATACACCGGAACAATAGATATCGATATGAGCACATTTTCTATTCTGCTGAATGACGTATATGGCATAGGTCCAACCGAATTTAAGATGGTTATTTCAGAAGAATATTTGGGTCAATCCGTTGAATACGGACCTGTAATAACTCAATATCTGATGACGTGGAACATTAATGGGATAGAAGATGCAAAGTATCTTGATAATGGAGCCGTACTTGAAATCCCGAAGAAAGCAGGCTATAAACTCAGCGATATGCCCGTATGCCTCAATATGCCGACGGAAGATTTGAGCATAACCGCATCATGGGTACAGATTGTATACACAATAGTTTTTGAAAATGAGGATGGTACATATTTCCAAGATTCTATTTCAAACAAATATTACGGAGATGTGGTGGTTATACCGGCACTTTCCGATAAAGCAGGATATAAACCCGGGGTATGGGTCATTAAAGGAACCGCAATTGAAATCACAGATTTCAATGACTTATGGGGTTATGCCGGTCAAACCATCGAAGATACAATTACTCTGACTGCCATTTATAAACCAATAGAATACACCGTAGAATTTGTAACCGAAGATGGAATCGCACCGGATTCTATTGAGGTGTACTTCAAAGATCCCGAATCCGGAGAATTACCGGCTGTCAATCAAAAGACGGGATATAACGGAAAATGGATAATCTCGGGAACCGATATTGAAATTGAAAATTTTGATGACATCTGGGATAACATAGGCCAAGCCGTCGGAACTGTCATCACTCTGAAGGCTGAATACGAATCGATTGTATACATCATCGAGTTCAATTCGATGAAAGGCGAATATATTGGTTCAATCGAAGCTGATGTAACCGGGCCCTTGAGCGGTTTCCCGGATACTCCCGTAGAATCAGGTTATGAATTTAAGGGCTGGTATATCGGCACGGTGAAAATCGAAGATGGCGTAACCGAACTTTCGGAATATCTCATCAACGAAGGTGTCGGAACAGTCATTATAACCGTGGCAAATTACAAAATCATCGTCGATGAAGATGATATCAAAGAGGCTGTACTGAAGAACGATTATCTTACGGGATATATCGGCATGGGGCATGAACACAATAAAAATCAAACCCCTCTTAAATCGGATGTTCTGAACGGACTCGACGAATCCGTCAATGAGATCGAATATAAAATCAGTGTCGAAATAATGAGTGGAAAATACTTCAGGCACACTCTGACGCTGACCACGGTATCTAACGGCCATTTCGAATATGCCGATGCGAATACGTATAAAATATTTGTAAAACTCGATGACGAAAATTCCGTATGGGCAGAGGGAACAGTTCTGGCAAATGATGTTTTTGAAATAGAATGGACCATAATGCCCAAAAACATCGAAGACGAAGACGTCACAGCGGAAATATCATTCGCGGACGGAGAATTTGCGGCCGAAATCAAAGTTTTCTATAACGGATCGGAGAATCCCTATATTTTGGGGACGAACGATTATGAAATCGACACTTCAGACTCCGCCAGAATAGTTGTAAACGGTAAGGGTAATTACACCGGGGAGAAGACCTTCGAGATATACACAATAGTATTTGTTGATGAAAACGGAAATCCGGTAAAAGATGAAAACGGAGATGTAATAAGCGACATAACCAACCTTCAAATGGGTGACGAAGTAACCTTCATAGATTCTGAAAAGAACGGTTATGAGTTCTTCGGATGGTCAATCACTGTTTTCGATGAGCAAGGAGAATATGAATACACGGAAGATGCCGACAAATCCACCATTTGGTTCTCCGTAGTTGATGAAAATAACGTAATTACCGTAACTGCAAAGTTCAAAGTAATCGTTGACGTGGAATACGTCAGGGAACTGTTACTGGAAGAGATATACCGCACTGAATCTATCGAGATGGGATATGTGTACGATACGGAACAGAGTCCTCTTTTATGGGTCGTTTTGGCCGAACTTTCCGAAAACCAAATTCTCTACGGTATAATAATCAATATCGAAGGGGAAAACATAGAGTGTACTCTGGCACTGACGGGTGATTTAAAAGAAAGAAATGCGAACTTCGACCCATTCAGCCAGATAGATGAAAAATATGTCATATGCGTGGAACTCGATAACGAGAATTTCGTATGGGGCGACAGTGACGGAGTATACGGCAATGTTCTGGAAATCGGATGGAACATAATACCCAAGAATATCAGCCACAGTGATGTGGACGTAAGATACGAGCTTGAAGGGGGAGACTATACACTCAGAATAACGGACAATGGAAACGTCCTTGAGGAAAATGTCGACTATACAACCATTCCTTCTACCGAAATGATAACCGTATACGGAAAAAACAATTACGACGGCGGGGGAAATCACAAATATTATGTCATAGAGTTTTCCAATATACCCGGCGGTACCGTACACTGTAAGCAAATAGAAAACAAGGATGTGTCGTTCCCGGATACAGTCAAAAACGGTTATGATTTCTTAGGATGGTTCGGCACCATCGACGATGTCGAAACGGAAGCCACTGCAGATAATGTATGGGATTTTATCAAACCCGGAAGCATTTCAATTTCCATCAAAGCGGTATATGAACCCGAGGTATACACAATATCATTCTTCGTGGGCGAAGGATCGGCAGTCAATAATGCAACCGTGTCATTTGATTCTGAAATCGATTGGGACGAGTATGTATCCACGAGGTACGGATACTCGCTGAAGTGGCTGTATGACGGCGATTATGCCGAAGACGTCCTGTTCAAAATGAATGTGGCCGATGATATAGAAGTCGTTGCCGAATGGACGCCTAAAGAATACACCATATCCTTTGATGTCAACGAAGGATCTGTTGTTTATGATTCAATCGTTAAATTCGATTCCGAAATCAATTGGGACGATTATGTATCCGTAAAAGAAGGACACTCCCTCAGGTGGCTTTTTGACGGCCAGGACGTAAAAGAAGTATTCACGGTAATGACTGTTGCAAACGACATAGAGGTTGTTGCCGAATGGACACCCATCGAGTACACCATAACATTTGTTCTCGACAACGGAGAAGACGACATCGTCATAACTCAGAATTACGGCACGTCCGTAGAAGCTCCCGCCGATCCGGTCAAAGAAGGTTACGACTTCGAAGGTTGGAGCTCGGATATACCGGGTACCATGCCTGCGGATGACCCGGTGATAACGGCAGAATGGAGTATCAACGAATACACCATAACTTTCGAAACCTTCGGAGGTTCCGAGATATCGGATATCGCACAGGATTATAACACATCCATAACGGCTCCCGATAATCCTGTCAAGACAGGATATGTGTTCGTCGAATGGGATACGGAAATCCCGGAAAAAATGCCTGCAAATAATCTGACGATAAAAGCCGTCTGGGAATTGAAGGTATACGATGAAGCCCCGTCCGCAGATGATATATCGGATATAATCGGTTCCAACGATGAACCGATAATCAAAATCGATTCCGGAACCGAAGATTTCGTAATAGATAACGTAATTTTCGATAATATCGGAAACAAAGTTTTGGTTATCGATGTCGTTGACAATGAGGGCAGGACGCTGTATTCCTGGACTTTCAGCGGAGATTACGTTGATAACGCGGGATCCTTCAAGACGAAGATATCCGAAGTCGAAGGCGTCGAAGAAGTTGACAATCTGATCGAATCATCAGGAATATCGGATTCTTTGGTACTTGAGTTCAGCGCCAGCGGAATTCTGCCGATGGGAGCTCTTGTCAAATACTATGTGGGAGACAAATACGAAAGCGGCAGAGTGCTGAGTCTGTTCTTCTTTAACGAAGAAACCAACAGGCTTGAGGACGAAGGACAGGAACTGACGGTTGACGATGACGGATACGTCACATTCACGCTGATACACTGCTCTGTCTATGTCATAGGCGAGTTCAGCGAATCCGATGGCGACAGTATGATTCTTTACGTCGGTTTGGCGGTTGCCGCGATTGTGGCAATCGTTGCGGCTCTGTTCGTGATTAGGAGGAGAGCCTAAGGATCTCAAAATCACTGAGCCCACAAAGTCGCAGACTTAATCAAAACCACGATTATGTCTGCGACAGTCAACCTTTTTTTCTGATTGAACCGAACAGATTCCTCTTTAATCCGATTATGTTTTTTTAATCCGTTGCAAACCGCAACAAAAAATGCAGAAAATTTATTTTATGCCGGTCGTCTTTTTTTATTCCGGCAGTTATAATCATGTTCGACATATATCCGTCAAACGACGTATTATTTTTTGGATATAATATACAATTATAACAAAATACGTAAAAAAATCTGTGTCTGGTATATGATATTACTATAATATAATTTTCTAAAACTCTTCCGAATTCATTGAATTATTTTTTTTAAAATAAAGTTTGAAAAAATCAGTTTGAAAATCATGTCAAAATCGGTAAGGTATAATAAGCGTACAAAAAGAATTTTGAAATATGAATAATAAGACGCATCTGAAACTTCTGGCGTTAGTTGTAATTTCTCTGTTTGCATTGGGTGCAGCATTTGTGAATACAGACGTTGCGTATGCAGATGATACGAAGTACACACTTGAGTTCTATGAAGATGAAAAACCTCTGAATGTGATAGAGAACGTTACAATTGCAGACCTTCTTGAGTCTGGTCTCCCAACAGAGGGAGATTTTGAAGGCAAAGTAGGTTATAAATTCAAAGGTTGGGTCGTAAGGGGTGATGAAACCTGCGAACCAATTAACGGATACGAGTTTGAACCGGATACATTAACCGATGCCGCTGATGAAGACGGGGTAATCAGGTTGGATGCAGAATACGCCTTGATCACGTACACTGTTGAATTCGGGGACAAAAATTATGAACTTTTAGATTTCGAACCCATGGAATTTACGGTGAAGAATCCCGTAGAATTCCCAACCGATCCTGAAATTTAGGGTTATCTATTCAAAAATTGGGTATTCTCTGAAGATGAAAATAATAATCCGATAACATCCTCTGCCGACCTCACGGACTACCTGCATATGGCCGAGGAATCGGAAGAAGGTTTCTTCCTGTTTTTGATGGCTGAATGTGACGTAATAGAATACTCGGTTAAGTTTGTTGATGAAGAAGGGAACGATTTGAAAATGGCTTCCAAAACATTTTCGTGGGAAGATGAAGAAGTCTCTAATTTCGAAGACGCCCCTCTCAAACCGTGATATCAGTTCATGCATTGGTATTTGATTGACGTGTCTGAAGAAGGCGACGACGTAAAGAATACGATAGATGATTACGGAGTCCTGTACGATTATTTTCATTTGGCCGAAGGAGAGGGAGATAAGCGCATAATCACCCTTATTGCAGAATATGAACTCATCATATACACAGTCGAATTCGAATCCGAATTTATCTACGATGAAATCGAATCCGTAAAGTTTACAGCTAATAAGGAAATCGTCTTCGAGAACGGTCCTGATTTCTACGATTATGTGTTTAAGTACTGGTATCTTGACATTGCCGGTGAAGCGGGAATAATAGAAATAGCAACCTCCGACGATCTTTTGGATTATTCCGATTATGCATCCGAAGAGGGAACGGAACTTATATTCGTTCTGATCGCAAATTATGAACCCATCGAATTCACCGTAAAGTTTGTCGATGAAAAAGGAAATGTTCTGGATGTCGACTCCGTAAAATTCACGGTCAAATACGAAGAACTGCCCGAGTTTGACAAGGCCCCTCTGATTACCGGATACCATTTCGCATACTGGTATCTGATTGATGAAGATGAAATCGGAGAAGATTTCGATGGTGAAACCGAGATATGCGATTATAACCACCTGACCGAATATCTTCATTTGGCTGAAGGGGATGGAGACGAACGCACAATCACTTTGATTGCTAAATATGAACTCATCACTTACACTGTTGTTTTCGTTGACGAGAAAGACGAACCGGCAGTTTCTCTTGAGGATGAATTCACATTCAACGTAAATGATGAATCAAAGAATTTCCCGTTCGGTGACGAAGTAACCGGATACTTGTTTGGTTACTGGTACGTGGTCGGAGATGATAATAAGACTTCGGTGACAGGAACCAATGATCTTTTGAACTATCCTGATTTGGCCGAAGGGGATGATGACGAACGTTCATTTACCCTGAAGGCCTATTACGAACCAATCCCGTACATTGTTAATTTTGTGGATGATGGCGGTAAAATTCTGAAGGATTTCATAACATTCACAATCGAATTCGATGAACCGACTGATTTCGGAGACACACCTTACCGTGCAGGTTATGTGTTCAGCCATTGGTACTTGCCCGTCGAAGAGGACGGTGACGAATTTGATGCTCCCATGGAATGTCCCGAAAATCTTTTGAACTATCTTGAATACTTCCTCAAAACGGAAGACAGATACACAATCAATTTGATTGCCGAGTACAGCATCATAACGTACTTCGTCGAGTTCAAGTACAACGATAAACCGGCCATATCCTCCGAACCCGAATTCTGCTTTGACGTGGAAGACGACCCGACTACGGGATTCCCGGACGGAGATGAAATACAAGGCTACGGGTTCGTCGGATGGCAGATTGAGGCGGCCGTGGCAATCTTCGATGTGGAAACCATCGGTGATCTCATCAAATATCTGTATCTGGCCGAAGGGGAAGATGAGGAATATTATCTCACTCTGACTGCGAAATACGACCCGATCGAGTACACGG
>DAHY01000006.1 GCA_002498605.1 Methanomassiliicoccaceae archaeon UBA404
TATTACGGAAGATGTGGTTCCGTCGCCGACTTCCGCGTCCTGTGCCTTGGCCACTTCGACCAACATTTTTGCGGCAGGATGCTGAACATCCATTTCTTTCAATATCGTTACACCGTCGTTGGTGATCACGACGTCGCCCAATGAATCGACAAGCATTTTATCCATTCCCCTGGGGCCCAGACTGCTTCTTACTGCGTCAGCTATTGCCCTGGCGGCGGCGATGTTGTTATACTGAGCATCTTTTCCTTTGTTTCTCTTAGTTCCTTCTCTGAGAATCAGAACAGGTGTATTACCCATACCCATATTTTTTAGCCTCCAATTTATTCCAATTATCTGGATTCTGGTTGCATAAAGTTTGTTCTTCTATATAAACCTATCAATTTGATAATCGTTTTGTATCTCATTTTAAATTTAGAAAAAACAAAGATAAAATATTCATTTTTTGCAATGTTTCCGTATCCGGAAACCTCACGGCAGGAATCTGGGATGCGACGGAGCATGTTATTCTGTCGGATATATGTTCTTATCGAACGGAATAATTCCGCGCCTATGCGTCCGTTGCGGGAGAAGTACGGAATTCGTTCCGATAGGAAAAAGGAGAATATCAGACGGGTCCGCAGACCGCGGTTGATACCGACAGATAAAATTTTATTGTCTTCAAAAATACGGCAAAACGTAAAAAACCAAAGCAATAAGGCTTCCTCGGACGGAAAATCAAACGGTAAGGTTAAACCAAATAAACAATATCCAAGAAAGTCTGCTAAGATAACCTGCAGAGTTCCCGAAGATACCGACACCGAAAAAACGATGCGGAAGACGGTACGGAACAATAAAATAAAAACAATGATTCGTCTCATAAAACCATGGGACGACGGAGGTCGGAAAATGACCGCCGGATTTACAATAACCATCATGGAGTGATTTAAATGCCGATGGAAGAGACAGTGAGCGAACTGACGGAGGGGATTGATTCCCTTATCGAACGTATCGGTCTGTACCTCCCAATTTACAGAGGATACAAAGAACAGAACCTTCGCAGAGACGAGGACAGAGCCGTAAGACAGGAACTGGTGCTCACGTTGGAAGGCGTAAAGGAAGATGCCGGGATTATACGGGAAGCTTCCGCCGAAAGCGTCGATCTTATGATTGACGTTGATAGAATTGACAATAAACTCAACGGATTCCTGGAAGTTGTCCGGGAGGTTGTAAACGGGTACAGCGGTTGGCATGCGTCCGCCAACGATCTTGAGGACAGGCTCAGCGAATTGGTTTCCTGGGATGCAAAATTGATTGACGGCACCGTTCTGTTAAGAAAGAGTATAGTCTGTCTTGCGCAGAAAATAGACATGGGCGAGTATGCCATAATGACACCGCTCAGAAATATTGAAAAAATCCTTGACCGGCTGATAGAGGATTATAACGGCAGAGAAGCCGCCATGAAAGGATTCCTGAAAGAAAACTGATTCCGGTTTTCCCTTACCGAAAATTCGAATTGCCGATGTTATCCCTTCAATGGTAATTTTTTCGGTTTTCATGTCTGTTTCATTTGAAACTTACCGTTGTTTCACTTTACGGTCACGGTTTGTGATGTTTGCATTATTGTTGTAAAAATTACACTTTTCAACAGATATAATACGATATTCGTAATAATTATTCGATAATTAACGTAATTCGTTGAACGATTGATATAAATAGTAGAATTACAATGTACAATTCGGTGGCAGGGAACCGCCGGCAGACATACAAGACCCGGAAGAGCGGTTAAGGATGTTCAAAAAAATAATTCCCGGTAGCAAGGAGCAAGAGACCGGTCTGTTGACACTCTACTCTGATTGACCGCGAAAAGAACATCCCGGATAAGCCGCAACGGATGTGCCGAATCCCTGCCCCCTTTCTCTCCTTGTTTTTGTTGCGTATTTGGCATAGTTCTATTATCTCGGTAGGCATACACCGACGTGAAATATCCATGAAAACCGTTGAAGATTATATCAGAACAATACCGGACTTTCCCAAAGAAGGGATAATGTTCAGAGACATTACCACTGTTTTGCAGGACAAGGACGGATTTGCCCTCGCCGTTGACAGTTTGATTGATATGCTTGACGGCGTCGAATTCGATATGATTGCAGGATCCGAATCCAGAGGATTCATTTTCGGGGCTCCGGTGGCCTACGCAATGAACAAAGCCTTCCTCATCGTAAGAAAGGCCGGAAAACTTCCCAGGGAAACCATTTCCGAAACTTACGATCTTGAATACGGAACCGCAACTTTGGAAATACACAAAGACAGCATAAAACCCGGACAGAAAGTCGTAATCATAGACGATCTCATAGCAACCGGCGGAACCACCGAAGCCATGATAAAAATGATTGAAAGGCTGGGCGGAAAGGTTGTAAAAATCTGTTTTGTGATAGAACTCGCGGGATTGAACGGCAGAGAAAGACTGAAAGGCTATGACATTGAGTCCTTGGCAATCTATCCGGGAAACTGAATATCTGAAATAAATATTTTAAATTCAATACTAAACGGATATCCCTGAAAGGGTATTCGTTTAGAAATCAATCTTTGTGCCGGGATTTGCTTTTTTTTCTTCTTATGTTTCATTTATCTCGCTTTTGATTTTATTATACGCGGATATGATAAACGTAAAATAGAACTCAGTACGGAATTATTGAATTTTCCGAATTTTTAACGGGATATCCGGGTATGATACGTACGCCTTTAATCAGAATAAACAGAATAAAATTTTAAGAAGTTTGAATCCGGACTGTCAGAAGTTTATGGATATCGATTGCTTCTTCACAATCAGGTCTGTGTTCTCCCAGTATATCGTGTAACGCAATTCTTCGGATTCAATTTTTACTATGATGCCGTTAGAAACAAATACTTTTGATTCCACGCCCTCGTCTTCGTCATAATACTTATAAACATCGCATTTCACTTTTCCCAAAGAAGTATTCACTTTTTCTGAGCCCACGGGATCTCCGATGATGTCTCTGTATCCTTCAGGTACGACCAGATTCAGATATCCGATGACTTCCTGACGGGTCTTCGGAGAGTCGCTTCCTTTAAATTTGTAGGTTTCAGGCTCATCCCCCTCTGCAGGGTTGACTTCTTCTATTTCGTATGTACTGGATGCCTTGGCAGAATATTCTATGCAATCTCCTTCCTTAAGACTGGCGGCCTTTATAACATCAATTTCGGTATCTGATTCAATAATCATACCGGACTTCTGCAGAATCTCGACATAGGAAGAAAATCCGTCGGCATCGGTGTCTTCAAACATGTAAAAAACGTTGTTGTTCTTTCCGACATAATACTTCATGGTGTAATCGTCATATTCGCTTTTGTACACAATACAGTCTCTGTCGCCGAATGGTGTGGATATACGTTTTTCGCCGAACGTCTCCATAACGTCGACAATCGCGTCCTCCGGAGTGTAACAGAGGACTTCGAGAATTCTGGATTTTAATTCGTTGTATGTCCCGGTCTGTGTGCCGTACGAATCGTCAAAGGTTTCAAATATCAAATCATCGCCGGAGCCGGTAATGCCTGTTATCCTCAACATCTCATCCGAATATTCGTACACCATAGCATGTTTATCCCCGACTTTAAAAGAATCTTTGATTTCTATGTCCGTCGCCGAATTCATGTAATAATAAACACCCACGCCCGATCCGACCAATACAACCGCCACGACCAGTGCAATTATACTTTTTTTAGACATGATTAAATATTGCTTACCTGACTATATATAAGTTTATTGTTTTTAGG